>PIXZ01000032.1 GCA_003601605.1 Candidatus Bathyarchaeota archaeon | reverse complement strand
GGATTTCCAGTTTTTGCTGCTAAGCCCACCTTTGCTTTTCCATCTTTTTGCGGTATTAGCCATGCGTAAAAGCCGGGAGCATAATTTTTTCCTAGAAAAACTTCCACCATGTCTGGTTCTACGTCTTTTACGTTTTCTACATTGGTTTGGACGGCGTTGACAAGCATACGCGAATTAAGTGCAGTCAACCCTGTTTGTCTTAAAATTTTTGAAGAAATTCCCTCAGCGTCAACAACGATGTCAGCCGTAAAATTTTCAGTTTTTCCATTATGCCTTACTTTTACACCTTTTACAAAATTGTTTTTAATAATTAAGGATTCAACCCGCGAACTCAAAAAATAATGGGCTTCAGCCTTTTCAGCTTTATCTGCAAGATATTTATCGAAAGAAGCGCGGTTTACGACACAAGTTATGGGATTAGCGAACTTTACTGTTAAATTTTTTCCTTTTGGAGAGTGGAATACTGCTCCTTTAAACGTGTTTTCAACAATTCCCTTTGGAAGTGGATACAATCCTAGCCTTTTCAATCCCTTAATGCTTAGGTGTCCAGCACAATGACATGGAACACCAATTTGACTATGTTCTTCAAAAACCGTTACTTTGGCGCCTAACTTTCCAAGGTTTAAGGCTGTAAAGGAGCCGCATGGTCCTCCTCCAACCACTATGACATCTGAATGTTCATTCATGCAACACACTAATAGAGGCTAATTAGCCCTTAACTGTTAAGTTATGAGCTCCACTCTTCTTTTTCCACGAGCAAGAGAAGTAGTCCTTATTTTTCCGCCAATCTCTAAACGCATAAGCAGTTCGTTAAAATCTTTAAAACCCAAATCTTTAAACTCTTCATTTAACGCTTCGAAAAGTTCCGCATCTTTCATGGCACCTTTCTTTTGTAAAATTTCCAATAAAACATAGTAGGCGGGATGAGTTTTCCAGGTTTTAATTGGCATAAACCAAAGCTCCTAAGCCACAGGCGTCGCTGGCTTTTGCACTTGCCTAACCTGTTGCATGAAACTCTTATACCATTTCTCCATGTCCGGCGTGATTGATGGGCCTATCCTCTTCATGGCCTCTTGAAAATCTGCCATCGTAACTTCTTTTGCATTAACGTCTTTCCTTAATGCGTGCATGGCTGCTTCTCTGCAAAGAGCTTCAATATCCGCGCCAGAATAATACTTGGTTGCGGTGGCAAGCTGAGTTAAATCCACGTCCTTAGCTAAAGGCATGTTTTTCGTGTAAATCTTGAATATTTGTAGGCGGCTTTTTTCGTCAGGTTCAGGCACGTATATTAGCCGGTCGAACCTTCCGGGGCGAAGCACCGCAGGATCAACCATGTCTGGTCTATTAGTAGCTGCTATAACAACTATGTCTTCCAAGGCTACTATGCCATCCATTTCTGTTAATAGTTGACTTATTACGCGTTCTGTTACTCCGCTGTCAGAAAAGCCTAACCCTCGGCGAGGCACTAGAGAATCGATTTCGTCAAAGAATATTACAGCTGGAGCTGCCATTCTGGCTTTTCTGAAAACTTCTCTTATAGCCTTTTCGGACTCACCAACCCACTTTGAGAAAACTTCAGGACCTTTAATTGTTATGAAATTAGCTTCACTTTCGGTTGCCACAGCCCTAGCCAAAAGCGTCTTACCACAACCCGGCGGGCCGTAAAGCAGAACCCCCTTTGGAGGCTTTATTCCAAGCTTTTTAAAGATTTCAGGATTTTTAAGCGGCCATTCCACGGCTTCTTTAAGTTCTTGTTTTACCTCATCTAACCCACCTATATCGTCCCAGTGAACTGTCGGTACTTCTATGTAGACTTCTCGCATGGCTGTGGGTGTAACTTCTTTGTAAGCGTTTATGAAATCTTCCATTTTTACTTCCATTTTTTCCAGAACACTTGGAGGTACACGTTCCTCTTCAAGGTTTATTTGCGGCAAGTATCGGCGAAGAGCCTTCATTGCTGTTTCTCTGCATAAAGCGGCAAGGTCAGCACCAGTATACCCATGCGTCATTTCAGCCAGTTTTTTAAGATCTACATCCTCCGCCAGAGGCATTCCCCGAGTGTGAATTTGAAGAATTTCGTATCTTCCTTGTTTGTCTGGAACCCCTATTTCGATTTCTCTGTCGAACCTTCCAGGTCTTCGAAGGGCTGGGTCTAGGGCTCCAGGTCTGTTTGTGGCGCCTATTACAATAACGTTTCCTCTTCCGGATAAGCCGTCCATTAAAGCAAGAAGTTGGGCAACCACACGCCTTTCCACTTCGCCCGTTACTTCTTCTCTTTTAGGCGCGATAGCATCCAATTCATCTATAAATATTATACTTGGCGAGTTTTGCTGGGCTTGCTGGAAAATTTCCCTTAATCTTGCTTCTGACTCGCCGTAAAACTTACTCATTATTTCTGGTCCGTTTATGGAAAAGAAATTGGCTTCTGACTCATTTGCCACAGCCCTAGCTAAAAGTGTCTTACCGCAGCCTGGAGGCCCGTGGAGTAGAACTCCCTTTGGGGGTTCTATTCCGAGTCTTTGGAAAAGTTCGGGATGTCTTAATGGAAGTTCAACCATTTCTCTTACTCTTTGAATTTCTTCATGCAGCCCACCAATGTCTTCGTATGTTGTTCGTGGTAGTCCTCTTCCTTCCGGGGCTGGTTCGTTTAGGATTGTTAACCTTGTTTCTGAAGTGACTTTCACTATGCCGTGGGGTCTGGTTTTTGTTACTGTAAAAGGTATGGCGTGTCCTAGCATCATGACAAGGGTTGTGTCTCCCTCGACCAATGTTCTTTCCATGAGGCGGTTTCTGACGAAGTTTGTGAAGTCTTCGTCCACGTTTAGCCGCATGTCTACGGGCGCTAGTGTTACGCTTAGGGCGTTTTTTACTTTGGCTGGGCGTACTATGACGTATTCATTTATGGCTACGCCCGCGTTTTTTCTTGTGAAACCATCTATTCTTATGATGTCTCTATTCTGGTCTTCACTGTAGGCTGGCCATGCTATGGCTGAAGTTGTTCTTTTTCCAACTATTTCTATAACGTCGCCTGCTGATATGCCTAGTTTCTCCATTGTTTTTTGGTCTATACGGGCTATTCCTCTTCCCACGTCTCGTTGCCTTGCGTCTCCGACTCGAAGTTGAACTTCACTCAATTAGAACCCTTCCAAATTTTATACACAACACGTTTCGAAACAGAGTTTCAATCCTATATAAATGTTTAAATCACACGTTTAAGGTTATCTGCTTGTTCTACGCACCATGACTGACTGTATCTGGCTTATCTCTTTTATTCCTTCAAGCTTCTTTTCCAACTCGTCAAGCAAGCCGCTTTTGTCTTCGGGAAGCTTAATGTGCGCTATTAATGCGTTTAGGCCGAAAGCTACTGGTTCTTCACCATATCCGTAGATAGAGGCAAACTCTGGCAAAGCCGTTTCAATCTTCTTTTTCAAATCTTCGAAATCCACGGTTATGTCTATCGGAAAGATTTTGTAGGAAATAACAACACTGCCCATTTTCAACCCTCCTCTCACATTTATGGTCCGGTAAAGCCGCATTTAGGACATTTGTATGGACGACCAAACTTTCTACACTTTTGGCAACGTCTTATCTGGATTTCCCCACAGTTGGGACAGAAGAACTTCGTGGCTTCTGTTCCAGGCGGGATTGTTTTGCCGCAGCTTGTGCATGTAACTAATGTTAAGGTTGCTGTTTTTTCAGTCATCCATTATTCCTCGGATGTTGGTTCTGTAATTGGCAAGCTTGCTTATATTTTCTATGCTTTTCTCGTAAGTTTATTATTGCAGTTTTAAGCCTATATTTAAAAGGGTTAAAATTTTGGGTGTAAACCTCCGCGACCTTGTTCCCAGAACAACCGTTAAGCTTGAGGATTTGAGTGGAAAATCCATTGCCATAGACGCTTACAACGCCTTATACCAGTTTTTAGCCATAATCCGCCAGCCAGACGGCACACCATTAAAAGACAGCAGCGGTAGAATAACGAGTCACCTGAGCGGTTTACTTTACAGAACGAGCAACCTTGTGGAAATGGGGATAAAACCCATCTATGTTTTCGATGGGACACCGCCAGCGCTTAAAGAAGTGGAAATAAAAAGGCGGATGAAAGCGAAAGAAGAAGCCCTCGTTAAGTATGAGCAAGCATTGAAGGCGGGAAGAATTGAAGAGGCGCGCATGTATGCACAGGCAACTTCCCGTTTGAAAGATTACATGGCAGAAGACAGCAAAAAACTCTTAGATTTAATGGGGATTCCATGGGTTCAAGCTCCAAGCGAGGGAGAAGCCCAAGCAGCTCACCTTGTAAAACGGGGAGATGCAGACTACTGTGCAAGCCAAGACTATGACAGCCTCCTCTTCGGTGCGCCAAGACTTGTGAGAAACGTGACAATTTCTGGAAGACGGAAACTTCCGGGAAAAAACGTTTACATCGAAGTTGTGCCGGAAATCGTTGAGCTAGAAAAAGTATTGAAAGAATGTGGAATAACTTACGAACAGCTAGTTGATATAGGCATACTTATAGGAACAGACTTCAACCCGGAAGGCGTCAAAGGTCTAGGTCCTAAAACAGCCTTGAAACTGATAAAGGAGCATGGAAGCATAGAAAAGGCTTTACCCCTTTTAAAGAATGCAAGTTTTCCAGTTGCTCCACAAAAAATTAGGGAGATTTTTCTTCATCCAAAAGTTACAAACAACTATAAGATAGAGTGGGTGGAACCGGATGTAGAAGGCGTTATAGCTTTCATCTGTGGAGAAAGAGACTTTTCAGAAGACCGTGTGAGAAAGGCCTTAGGAAGGATGCGGAAGGGCATAACTAAGCTTAAGGGTAGGACAACGTTGGAAAGATGGTTTGGGTAACTCAACTTTTATTAAACTTTGGTTTTGTTAGTAGATTCAAGGTGTGCTGAAAGCGAAAAGTGGTTGAAGAAATGTCAGATTTACCTGAGCCTTTTAAAATAAAAATGGTTGAACGAATTAAACTTCATCCTAGAGAAAAACGTGAAGCACTTATTAGACAAGCTGGATACAACGTTTTCATGCTTAAAGCGGAGGACGTTTTCATAGACTTGTTAACAGACAGTGGGACCTCTGCCATGAGCGACGAGCAATGGGCAGGCATGATGGCAACAACACAAGCTTACGCGGGAAGTGAAAGCTATTATTCCCTTGAAAAAGCGATGAAAGACATTTTCGGCTTTAAATATTTCATTCCAGTGCATCAGGGAAGAGCGGCGGAAAACATACTCTTTTCTACCATGCTTTTTCCGGGAAGCTATGTCCCAAACAATATGCATTTTGACACAACGGAAGCAAATGTTCTAAGAAATAAAGGAATTCCCGTTAATTTGGTGGTTGAAGAAGCCTATGATACGCAGAAAATTTTGCCATTTAAAGGTAACATGGATGTTAGTAAGCTAGAGGCGTTTATAAAAGAGAAAACTCCAGAAAAAATTCCCTTAATAATGGTTACAATAACTAACAACAGCGCTGGTGGTCAACCAGTTTCTATGCAGAATATAAGAGAAGTTAGCGAAATTGCCCAAAAATATGGGATACCCTTTTTTATTGATGCTTGCCGTTTTGCTGAAAATTGTTTTTTCATTAAACAGAGAGAAGAAGGCTATCAGAACAAGAGCGTAAAAGAGATTGCAAGAGAAATTTTCTCTTATGCTGATGGATGCACATTCAGCGGTAAAAAGGAGGCGCTAACCAATATTGGCGGAATGCTGTGCACAAACATTGAAGAACTTTATGAAAAATTCAAAAATTTAGCCATAACCATTGAAGGTTTTATAACATACGGGGGATTGGCATGCAGAGAACTTGAAGCGATGGCTATAGGACTCTACGAAGCAATAGACGAAGAATATCAAGCCTATAGACACCGACAAATAGAGTACTTAGCAAAATTGTTAAGAGATGAAGGTGTGCCTATAGTTGAGCCTCCGGGAGGACATGCCGTCTACATAGATGCAAAACGATTTCTCCCTCATATCCCACCCGAAGAGTTTCCAGGTCAAGCCTTAGTTGTACAGCTTTACATTGAAGCAGGCGTTAGGGCTGTGGAAATTGGCAGTTCATGTTTTGGGAAAGTTGATGAAAAGACTGGGAAATTTGTTCCAGCTCGCATGGAGTTGGTGCGTCTTTCTATTCCGAGGAGAACATATACTGATAATCATCTACGATATGTTGCTAAAAGCTTGATAAAGCTTTACAAGGAGCGAGAACAGATAAGAGGTTTAAGACGGGTTTACGCGCCTAGACTGTTAGGACATTTCACCGCAAAATTTGAACCCATAAACTGAAGTTCTAAAATTTATGTCCGTAACGTCCCGTTAACGGCACAAAAGCTACTCCGCCAAGGTTTTCCCTCTTTATTTCTCCATCAGCGCTCTTTGTTATTTTTATTAGGCTTTGGAACAAGTGAACTGTTCCAACGGGGATTAGCATTATTCCGTTAGGTTTTAACTGTTCAATTAATGGTTGTGGAACATCTGGTGCAGCGGCGGTAACAATTATACGGTCGTAAGGCGCTTTCTCTGGATATCCCATTGAACCGTCAGTGCAGATTATTGTTATTCTATCGCTATACCCAGCGTTTCTAACGTTCTTTCTTGCAAACTCAGCTAATCCCTCAATAATTTCCGTAGTGTAAACGTGTCCCCACTCGCTTCTTGGCGTATCGCTAGGTGCAACTATCTCAGCTATTGTGGCAGCGTGCCACCCCGACCCCGCTCCAATTTCCAAAACTTTTTGCCCGATTTCGAGTTGGAGAGCCTCGTTCATTATGGAAACCATGTGGGGCGCTGAGACTGTTTGTCCAAAACCTATAGGGAGGGGGGTATCTACTGCGCTGTAGGATTGCATATTTTCTGGAAGAAAGTTCCCGCGGGGCACAGAACGCATAGCTTTTATAACTTTTGGAGTGCGTAGAATTCTCTCTTTTATAAGATTTTCAATTAGTTTCTCCCAGTCTCTTTTTTCCACTTATAGCACCGAGAAATAGTCCGAGAAGAGACATTTAAAAGATATGAAAAATTTCGGATGAGTTATTTTACTGTAACTGATTTTGCCAAGTTTCTTGGAGTGTCTGGATTGTGTCCTCTTTCTATTGCCATGTAGTAAGCGAGAAGCTGCAGCGGAATAATATAAGGTATAGGAGATAAGACTTCTGGAACTCCTTTCGGAATTTCCACGTAATCATCCGCCAGCTTTTTGATTTCTTCGTCACCTTCCTCCATTATAGCTATTATTGAGGCACCTCTGGCTTTCATCTCCATGATGTTCCCTATCAAAGTTTTATGAGTATCGTCTTTTGGACATATAAAAACCACTGGGAAGCCGGGCTCTATGAGGCTTATAGGTCCATGTTTGCTTTCTCCGGCTGGAAAGGCTATGGCTGGCACATAGGCTATTTCCATAAGTTTAAGTCTTCCCTCGTAGGCTGTGGCTGTGCTTATTCCACGTCCAAGGAAAAAGAAGGTTTTTGCATCCTTGTATTTTTTAGCGATTTGCTTAACTTTTTCTTCTTGGGTTTGAATTATTTCATCCACAACATCTGGCAGATTCTCCATTTTTTCAGCTAGAAAATCCATTTCGTCTTGGGAGATTTTCCCCCTTTTCTTGGCTAGTCTTAGAGCCAGTTGAGATAATACAGAGAGTTGAGAAGTAAAAGTTTTTGTTGCTGCTACTCCTATTTCTGGACCTGACTGTTGTCCAATGTAGACTCGTGAGATTCGTGTTAAAGTTGAGCCGATAACGTTTGTTAATCCTAGTATTGTTGCTGCTCTTTGTCTGGCACAGTTTACCGCTGCTAGAGTGTCGGCTGTTTCGCCTGACTGACTTACCGCCAAAATGGTGCTGTCAATATTCACGGATTTCCCATGTTGTTCCATAAATTCTGAGGCTATTATTGGATAAGTCGCCAAAAAAGCAAGTTTGGAGAACATGTATGAGGCTGCTAAACAGGCGTGGTAGGATGTTCCACAAGCCACTAAGAAGACTTCGTGGGCGCGGTCGAGAAAAGTTGTCATAAGGTCAAGATAGTGTTCTTGCAGTCGAAGCGTGTTTCGCAACGTTGCTGGCTGTTCATGAATTTCTTTTAGCATGAAATGCGGATAGCCTTGTTTAACCGCCATTTCAGGTGTCCAATCAAGAATTTTAGGCTCTCTTGTAACAAGGCTTGAGTCTGCGATCTTTCTGATTTCATACCCTTGAGGCGAGAGTATTACTAGTTCTCCGTCGTTGATTATAACCGCCTTATTGGTTAAGGGTAGAAAAGCCGGAATGTCGGAGGCGCAGTAAACCGCATTTTCGTTCACTCCTACGACTAGAGGGCTTTCATATCTGGCACATACAATTTTATTTGGCTCTTTCGGCGAGATTACAGCAATAGCGTAAGAACCTTCAAGCCTTTTCACTGCTTCTAAAACAGCGTCTGCAAGGCTTAAAGAAGGCTTAGTTTTCCATACATGTTCGATAAGATGGACAATTACTTCTGTGTCGGTTTTTGACTTAAAAACGTGACCTAAATTTTCTAATTCCTGCTTTAGTTCAGAAAAGTTTTCTATTATGCCGTTGTGGACAATTGCTATTTGTCCGTCGCAGTCCAGATGAGGATGCGCGTTCACTTGCAACGGCGCACCGTGAGTAGCCCATCTTGTATGTCCAATGCCTATATTTCCGGGCAAATCGTCCAGATTGTGGATTTTGTGAACTTCGTCTATTTTTCCCTGATCCTTTTTTATGTGAAGGCTACTTTCATGTAAGGTTGCTTCTCCAACAGAGTCGTATCCTCTATATTCAAGCCTTTTTAATGCTGCGTGGATTACTGGTGCAGCATTTCCATCTTTGACGATGCAGCCGAAGATTCCGCACATTTTTAAGCCTCGTTATCTGTCTCATTCCAGTAAGCCTTAATCAAGACTTTTCGAGAGTAATAAGGTTTGTTAATGGAAAAATTCCAGTTCTAAAAATTTTTTAAGAATATTTCTATGGAAAGAAAGCCAAATTTCGACGGAAACGTTATTGTTTGAATGAAAATGTTAATAAAAATTTTATAATAGTAGCATTGTTCTCACTGCAAGCTTTTTCTAGCTAGCTCCGCACCCAAAACCATGTTTTTAAGCTTTTGAAAGCTTACATCCCAGCTTCTCGTTCTCAAACCACAGTCAGGGTTCACCCAGATCCTAGAGGCGTCTCCCACAATCTTTACAGCGTGAAGAACTCTGTCTCTTACAAGTTCTGGAGGCTCAACAAAATTTGAGTGAACATCCACTACTCCTAAACCGTAGTTTCCACTAAAGCCGTATTCTTCAAAAATTTTTATTTCTTCATAGCCTGTTCTAATTTTGCCTGTTCCAGTTTGCCGACTGTCTCTATTCGCGAATTCTAGAGCCAGTTGGTTGCAGTTTCGCAGTTCAGGAGCATATTTTGCTAAAATTTTGTAGTTGCTGTAGCAGTTGTGGAGGCTGAATTTGCAGTTGAATCCCCTTACGGTTTCATTGAAGGCTTCAACAAACAGTTCCATCTCCTCATCGGAAGGATTGGTTGTGGCTGCAGGCTCATCTATTTGAATCCATTCAGCTCCAGAATCCACAAGATTTCTTATCTCTGGTCTTATCACATTTTTTATTAGGTTAAAAAGGAATTCTCTTTTGGCTTCGAACTTTCTACGTGTAAAATCTCCAATTTTACCGTCTATTTTCTTTTCATAGTATTCATTAAAAGTCCAGTCAACAAGTGTATAGGCTCCGGTAAAGGGAACTTTAACCTTTTTTGTAGCGTTTTGTTTTGTAAACAAGAACTCTTCTAAATATATAGGTTTAACATATTTTGGCTCACTTACACAAGCGGCTTTATTAAAATATCTATAATCGAAAGATTTTACATAGCCTAAAAACTGGAAGCCCGCTACCCTTCGTATAAAATGCTCATACATTTCAGACCTCCACTGTTCTCCATCAAAAACAACATCCAAACCCGCTTTTTCAAAAAATTTTATAGCAAATTTTGCAGACCACTCCCGTATTGCTTTTCGCCTTTTAGGCGAGTCTTTCGCTCTCAGTACTTGGACAAATTGTTTTAAATTCGCTATGCCTAGTTTTTCTCCCCAGCTTATGGCTTCTGATATTTCTTCTGCAGATAGTTGCTCACCTCTGTATCCCTTAACCCTCCATCTAGGTTTCGCTAAACTTCCAATTTCCTGCGTCGGAAAAAGTTTATTCATAAAGCTCCTTCTCCAACTGTCTGGCTAACACGCCTAACGTTTTTATTTTTTCTTTAGCTCGTTTCCATGGTAAAAATTCTAAATCACAGTTTGGACAGACAAACATTTCCTTAAAATCAGAAGAGTAAATTGTCTTCACAATTTTTTTGGTAAGTTTAGCTAGCCCACTTGGATTTTCTATAAGAGAACTTCTTCCATCCATTATGCCTAGGGCAACACTTTTATCAAAATCATATTTTTCAAGCGTCTCCACACGTGTTTCGTATAAGTCAATCCCTAAATAGTCTACTGGAAACTCTAAGGCTTCTGGCAGCACTCGCGTAAAATCTCCAAAAAAAGTTTGAAGACATGTTTTGGCGGAAACTCCTTTAACAGCAACTTCTAGTGCTTCCTTCACTATGACAAGCTCATCTTTAAATATAGATTTTGAAGTTGGCTGATAAACCAGTGCCGGGTCGCTTAGCTGAATATGTTGGAAGCCTATGTCGGCTAATTCTGTAACTTCCTTGTTTAATATTTTGGCATAGTCGAACATTAACTCGTTTTTGTCTCTGTAATGCTGGTTTTCAGCCAATTGCGCGAAAGTGTATGGTGCCGGCAAAATAGCTTTCCATGGAATATTTTTAGGCAAAAACTCTATGTAGGTTATTTCTTTCACTATGCTTTTTTCACAGCTTATCTTACTACATATTATTGGTTTTCGATAGAAAGTGTTATTGTTAAACCATCTAGCTAAACTTCCAACAGAAACACCGTTTAGATTTTCTGTAAATGGCCGCAGAAGATCTTGCCATTTAAGCATCCCGTCAATAACATAGCTTAAACCAGCGGATAATTGCACCTTTATGACTTCTTTTGTGGCTTTCTCAAAGGCGTTTTCCAACTCTTCCCTACTTATTCTTCCTCTCTCATAAGCTCTTGTGGTTTCAATGAGTCCTTCTGGTCTTGGAAGTATTCCCGTGAGGTAGCATCCAATAGTTTTCATTTTCCTTCAAAGACTTGTTTGTTTACCATAATAAAAATTTTAATAATAGTATTGGCCTTTATGCCTTTTGAAAGAGAATGGAAAAGAAACTTTTGCTTCACAGCGAAAATATAACGCAAAAAGTTAAAGAAATAGCCATTATTGAAGAACCGCAAAAACTGAAAATGATTCTAAATAAACTAACTTGGAAAATTCTCCTATTACTTTCAGAAAGAGAAATGTATCCCATGGAAATAGCGAAAAAACTAGGTGTTCATGAACAGAAAGTGTATTACCACATAAGAAAGCTGGTTAAAGCCGGAGCAGTAGAAGTTATCCGCGAAGAAGAAAAGAAAGGAGCCACAGCAAAATATTACAAACCTATCTCCCAAGCCTTCGGAATAGAGCTCCCAAGCGGATATAGAACGCTAAAACGCTTTTCGCTTTTAAGCGTAGACGAAAAAATTCAAAAATTCTTTAAAGAATTCATCAGAGAAGATGGCGTCTTTGAAGGAAAAATAGTTGTAGGCAGCCCCACACCCCACGGGCCCTTCAAAACAAGCGCAAGAGACGGCCATTACGCTTCTCACCTAACCTTCTTCCTAGGACAATTCGCAATCATGCCGGAAGAATTTGCCATAAAACTTGATGTGGACGTAAAAGCTGAAAAAGAAGAGAAAAACAACCTAATTCTTGTAGGCGGACCGGGAACAAACCTTTTGACGCAAGAATTGAATGAGCACTTACCAATAAAATTTAACATGCAGCCTTCAAAGGAAGGTTTCCTTTTCGGTGGTTTAGTTTCAAAGAAAACTTCTCGCGTGTATAGCGCGGATACTGTGGGCTTAATCGCGAAAATAGCGAATCCATGGGACAAAACTAAACGGATAATTGTTTTGGCTGGAAACAAGGCAGTAGGCACAAAAGCGTGTGTCTTAGCGCTCACAAACTTTTGGGAAAACACCTTGAAAAATTATGATGGAAACGAAACCTTCGCAACAGTTATACAGGGATTTGACCTCGACGGCGA
>PIXZ01000031.1 GCA_003601605.1 Candidatus Bathyarchaeota archaeon | reverse complement strand
TGAGAAGCCCATTATTGGACGTGGATTACATTGGTGCCACTGGAGCTCTTATCCATGTTACTGGAGACTCACAAATGACTATTGAAGAAGCAAACCGTGTTGGCGAAATTGTCACCGAAATGATGGATGATAACGCGTTAGTCATCTGGGGGGCAAGGGTTAATCCAGAATTAAACGGTAAACTAAAAGTAACGCTGGTTATGACCGGAGTGAATTCGCCTCACATTTTAAGCGGGTTCGGAACAATTGCGCCGCAGCTTTACAATTTAGAGCCCTATGCTGAGCCGGAAAAACCGTTGAACATAGACTTAAACCTTTACCAGATGGAAAACTTTCACTGAATTTGGTTTCTCCCTTCTCTCCTCCTCTTTAAACATTAAAAACTTTTTTTAACTTCAAAATTTGTCTTTTTAACCGATATTTGAATGGAATAGGCTTGCCAAAGGGTTTACATAATCCTTTGCCTACAGCCGTAATTATCTCGTCGATTTGTGGTTCTGCATTTATAAGCGTGTAGGCGTGGCCTATTTCTGGAGCATAGTGAGCATCGCTTCCACCAGTTTCCGGAATGCCCAAGAGAGAGGCAAGTTTGCGGCCATGTTTAACGGAATAGTTGAAAGGAAAAGCTGAAGCGTTTATAACTTCAACTGCGTCGAATTTGGAGTTTACATGTTTGCCTAAACTTCCTTTGAAAAATGCTTTAGGGTGACAAGCCACTGCAATACCGCCTGCATCATGAATCTTTTCTATAGTCTCTTCTACGCTTAGCTTCGGCGGAATTGGCGTTTGCACATTAAGCCCTAAAATATGTCCTTTAGAACTTGAAACTTCTATTCCAGGAATAATCAGAAAGTCTGTTTCTTTCGCCATTTTCAAAGCTCCTTCTACCGTGTCATGGTCTGTGATGGCGACGCCGTTTAATCCGCTTTTTTTAGCATAGAAAACAAGTTCTTTTAGGGTGGTTAGAGAATCGTAGGAATAGCGTGTGTGAACGTGAAGGTCGATTTTCAACTGCAAAGGTTCACAGCCCACGCGCTTTAAGCATTTTTTGCCAGTTTTTCTCTAGCCTTTTCCAGCATTTTATCCAATTCCTCTTCACTTTCCTCTATTTTTTGGAACAAAGGCTTAGCCTTGGATATTTTATGGTTTGGTGGCAAAGGCTTTAGGGCTTCGTCCCAGCGTTGTTCGTGAACGTTTCCGGGCATGTTTAGAGTTTTCCATATTTTTTCTGCTGTGGAAGGTATGAAAGGTGCTGAAACTATGGCTAGGGCTTTTACGATTTGGGCTGTTATGTAGAGTATGCCTGCAGCCTTGCTTCTATTTTCTTTTATTAGCTTCCATGGTTCCTTCTCGTTCAAGTATTGGTTTCCTAGGCGGCTTATGCTTATCACGTCGTTGGCAGCTGCTTGTAGGCGGCATTCTTCGATTTTTTGGGCTATTGTTTCGACTTTCTCTTTTAGAGTGTTCAAAATTTTTTGGTCATCTTCGTCTAGTGCTTCTGGTTTTGGAATTGAACTGTTGAATTGGGTGTTTATGAATGTTAGTGTTCTGTGGATGAAGTTGCCGAAGCTGTCGTTGAGGTCTGCGTTGACTTTTTCGATGAAAAGTTCCCATGAAAAGTTTGTGTCTTTTGTTTCAGGTCTTGTTGCCATTAGGAAGTAGCGCCAGTAGTCTGGTGGGAAAAGTTCTAATGCTTCGTCTATCCATATGCCTCTCCTCAGACTTTTGGAGGCTTTTTCACCTTTGAACTGGAGGAATTCTGTGGCGGAAACATTCCAGGGCAGAACATAGCCTTCTTTAGAAGCTAGTAATAGTGCGGGAAAGATTATTGTGTGAAATGGTATGTTGTCTTTTCCAACGAAAAAAATGGTTTTTGCTTCTTTGTTAAACCAGAATTCTTTCCACTTTTCTGGCTTGCCGCGGTTTCTGAAATGTTCTATGGTGGCGGAAACATAGCCTAAAACAGCTTCAACCCAAACGTAGATTGTCTTGTCCTCTGCTTCTGGGAAAGGTGCTGGAATTCCCCATTTAACATCTCTTGTTATGGCTCTGGGTTTTAACCCTTCTTTTATCCAGTTTAGGCTGAAGTTTCTAGCGTTGGCTGGCAACTGCCGATTATTCTTTATGTAGTCTTCAAGTTCTTTAGCAAACTGAGATAAGTCAAGATACCAGTGTTTCGTCTTTTTTATGACGGGCTTGCTTCCGCATATTACACAATAGGGTTCAAGGAGAAATGTTGGTTCTAACAGTCTTCCACAAGAGTCGCATTGGTCTCCCCTTGCTGGCTGGTATCCGCAGTAGGGACATTTCCCCTCCACAAATCTGTCTGGTAGGAAACGCTTGCATTTTTCGCAGTAGGGCATTTCCGTCTCTTTTGTGAAGATGTATCCGTTTTCGTAAATTCGCATGAGATGTTTTTGAACAAACTCTTTGTGAACAGGGTTTTCTGTCCGCGTGTAGTTGTCATAGGAGAATCCCCACTTTTTGAATAGTTCCACTATTTTTGCGTGGTTTTTGTCTGTTAACTGTTTGGGCGAAATTCCAGCTTTTACTGCTTCAACTTCCGTGGGTGTTCCATGTTCGTCTGAACCGCTCACCATTACAACGTCTTCGCCCTTTAGCCTGTAATATCTAGCAGCAACGTCTGTGGACAAGACTTGAACAAGAGTGCCTAAATGTGGCATGTAATTTACGTAGGGCCATGCAGAAGCAACTAGAACTTTTCCGAGTTTCACGCACCTCCGATGCGATTACTAACTTCGTTAACAAGTGTAAATTCTATTACTTAAAGACTGTGAAGTTAACAATTTTTCTGTCATTCTATTTTTCAGCTTGTTGTTCAATGTGTCTAGCTATTGCTGAAAGGGTTAAAGGTCTATATCGAACTGTCTCATTTAGGTCTACAAGAAAGAATTGGGTTTTTTCTATTTCTAGGAAATCTAACTGTCTAAGCCATGTCATTAGTTGCTGGAATGAAGTATAGTCTCGATGTAAAGAGACGATAACTCCGTCAAACCCTGAACCTATTCCTCTTTCAACCATAATAAATCCGAATACCTTGTCTTTCGCGTCCTCCAAGAGAATTTTTCTCGCTTTTTCAGCTTGGTTTTTGTCAAGTGATTTTGAAAGTGCAAGAATTATGGCCAGGATTTCGTATCCAAGCTTGCTAAAGTCAGGTATTGCAGTATATTCTCTTATTACGCCTTCTCTTTCAAGCTTATTTCTAATTCTTGTAACTGTCGGTTGAGAAATTCCAAGAATCTTGGCTAGCTCTCTGTCGCTTTTACGGCTGTTCTTCATCAACTCTGCCACAAGTCTTAATTCGATTCTCTTCAATTTCCTATCAGTAGTAGTCAAAAATATCCAATGCTCCTTTTCTCTTTACTCTAAAACTGTTATGATTTCGCTTAATAATCCTTTTCATGACAAAATTTTGGTCAAAATAAACTCTAGTTATTAGCGTTTATTCTCCTTGTTTAAGAAAATAGAAAAATGAAGGAAGTTTTAGGCTTGTTCCACTTTTTCTTCTGCTTTCCATGTGATTCGAGGTCTACGTGCTGAGAGGAATATGGTTGCAGCAATTATAATGGTGCAGACAATTAACAGCACTACTTGAATGGTGAACAATGTGATAATCTGCTCCATGTATTTTACTGTTTGAACAACACTTATAGAAGCCCATTCATGGATGTTTCCAACTTCGGTTGTTTTGAGTACTAAATGAACATCCGTTGTTTTTGCTCTTCCATCGGTAGGAACAGTAAATGTTATTGATGTTGAATATGTTCCACCGCTTGCTACTGCTTGGTTTACAGTTATTGTCTGGTTTCCCTTCCACTCGCCATCCTCGTATGCACGCCATGCATCGAAAATCACAACAATCTCTTTTATTTCAATTGAAATCCCAAAGTCGTTGTAGAAGACTATGTTTAGTGTTCCCGTTTCTCCTGGGTTATATTCTGGCTTGTCGGTCCAAACTGTTACTGTCTCAGGTTCGTCCTGTGCATTTATCGGAGGCACCGTTAAAGCTAGAAAAGCAATTGTTAAGGCTAAAACAAATATCTTTTTATTCATTTTGTCACCAAACTGTCTCTTTTAGAACCCGTGATTATTTAAAACTTATTGGTTACCGTCAACTATTTTCCGTAAAATCTCACGCATTTTCGTTGCTGAAACATTAGATTTTACTCCTTTCGGGTTAAAATGTGTCAGAAAAGCTGAATAGCCGTTTCGCTTAAGTATGCTTAAAACTTTTTTGACCGATGGAACTTGCAAGTTTAGTGCATCGCATAGTTTGTCAACAGCGTAATATGTGATGGGTGCTTCAGCCTCGTTTTTTATCAACCCTAAAAGCTTCTCTATTCGCCTCTTAAGCCTAAAACTTCTTTTTCCAAGCTCTTCTTCCATTAGCCTACAGAATTCCTTATCAAACAGTTTTCCAATCCACAAGGGTCCAGCAAAATCCATTTTCGCTCCACATTCCCTGCAGTTTGCAGAAACATCAAAAAAGGAAAGGGTTTTTACTGGTTCTCTGTGGAAGCATCTGAAACAGTGCATTATGTAGCCCATGTTTTTGAGACTTTCGTCTGCTTTTTTGGCGCCGTATTCTGTGGTGGCATACACCCGAATATAGTGGTCTGTGCTATGACAGAAAACTATTTTCACGGCAATGTCATGTTTCGCCGCAGCAACCGCTAAACATCCAGCTAAAAGTCTGACAGCCAACTCGTGACAATACTCTGTACGCAGCGGCTTCCCCCCATATTTTCTTATACAAGCCTTAGGGTAAACTCCGCATAAGCTGGCTAAGTCCGTGGCTGTTAACGCTAAAAGACCGCCATTACGTAAAGCGCGTACAGCAGAATCCAAGTAGGGCACTGGAGGACCGAATGGATCTATGTCGATAGCGTCAAACCTTTTTCTGGGAGCTGCATAACCACCCAACAAGAAATTAGCATCCAAGTTTTGGACAACCACTTTTCCGCCTAGTCCGTTGAGTTCTATATTATGTTTTGCAAGCTGCACAGCCTTCCCGTTAATATCGTTAACAACAACCTTTTCAACACCTACAACCTCCTTTGCAAAACGTATTCCTCTAACTCCACAACCAGCTAAAGGCTCGCAAACAGAAAGCTCTCTGTCAACCATTCGTTGATAAGCTTGCAAGGCTAAAACTGCCACGTCACGGTTTAACTCCATAACGGGATTGTAAAAAACAGGCGCCTTAGAAGGCGCATAATCTGAAGGCGATTTCACAAAAGCTTCAAGTTTTGGAACCAGTATCCTAACTTCACCTTCTTTTACAACTTCTGTTGGAAAACCAGCCTCAAAATTTTCTTCCATTATCTGGTTATACCCCACTATAGTTATAACAAACGTTTTAAAAGAAATATTAGAGTTCCGACAGTGAAAAGGTCTTGCAAATGAGAAAGAAGCTGTTATTCTTAACGGGTGCGCCGGGAACAGGGAAAACAACAGTTTTACTTAAGGTTGCAGACGCTTTAAAAAGTAAGGGATACCGCATAGGCGGAATGATAACTCGAGAAGTTCGTTCATGTGGAAGTCGCGTAGGCTTCCAAATCATAGACGTAGAAAGTTCACGTCAAGGATGGCTTGCCCATGTAAACCTTAAAACTGGTCCGAAGGTTGGCAGATACCGCGTAAACTTGGAAGATTTAAACAGCATCGGCGCAGCAGCAATACTGAAAGCTGTGAAAGGTTCAGATATAATCCTCATAGATGAAATTGGTCCCATGGAATTGTTTTCGGAAAAGTTTAAAGAAGCTGTGAGAAAGGCTGTTGAAAGCGGAAAAATCGTTATAGGCACTGTCCATTGGAGAATGAAAGATGCAACCATAGAAGAGATAAAACAGCGTGAAGACGCTGAAATACACGTGGTTACCCGCGAGAACAGAGACAAACTGCCGAAAATAATTATTGCACAAGTTTCAAATTTTAAAGAAGGACATGTTACAGTTTAAATATGAGAATTGTGATTAAACGTAGGGCAAGAGGAAAACTTAGCTATGGGGTCAAAATCTCCAAAGGGCGGATTCGCCGCAAGAAAACTGCGTGAAAAACGGAAAAAGTTCCGATGGAGCAGCTTATACTATAAACGCCGAATGTTAATGCTTGACGTTAAAGCAGACCCTCTTGAAGGAGCACCCATGGCTAGAGGCATAGTCCTAGAAAAAGTGGGTGTCGAAAGCAAACAGCCCAACAGTGCCATAAGAAAATGTGTTAGACTGCAGTTAATAAAAAATGGACGAGTTATAACCGCTTTCCTACCCGGAGACGGAGCTTTAAACGTTGTTGACGAACACGACGAGGTGGTAGTTGAAGGTATAGGAGGTTCCAGAGGAAGAAGCATGGGAGACATTCCAGGAGTACGCTGGAAAGTTATCAAAGTTAACGGTGTTTCCTTGAAAGAACTTGTGTACGGCAGAAAACAGAAACCAGCAAGGTGACAATTTTGAGTCGACAAAAAGAAGTTTCAAAGATTAAACTTTTCGGAAAATGGAGTTACGAGAATATTCAGATAAGGGATATTGGCTTACAGAGGTATATTTCCCTTAAGCCCTTAGCTGTTCCTCACAGCATGGGAAGACATGAACACAAACGTTTCCGAAAAGCAAACGTCAACATCGTAGAACGCTTAATAAACAACCTTATGCGCCCCGGAAAAAACGCTGGCAAAAAAGCAAAGGCAGCAAACATTGTTAAACATGCTTTTGAAATTATTCATTTACGCACGGGTAGAAACCCTATTGAAGTGCTTGTAAGAGCCGTGGAGAATTCTGCTCCGTGCGAAGACACAACAAGACTTAGTTATGGGGGAATAGTATACCATTTGTCAGTTGATGTTTCCCCTCAGAGAAGGATAGACTTGGCTTTGAGATACATATGCGAAGGTGCAAGAAAGGCAGCCATGCACAATCCTCGTTCAATAGAAGAGTGTCTTGCAGAAGAGCTTATTCTTGCAGCAATGCATGACATGAAAAGTTATGCGGTTTCTAAGCGTCATGAAACAGAAAGAATAGCTCAAGCATCGAGATAAAAGTTTTCAACAACCTTATTTCACATGTATTTCAACAATGTCTTTATCTTCTAAAACAAAAGATGCGCCAACCTTTTGGGGACTGAAGACTAGGCGGTTAGCCCAGACCTTGGCAAAGGCAAATTTTTTGCTGAAATCGCTGTGAATGTTTTTGGCTAAATCGTATACTGTTGCTCCTTTTTTGAGAATAAAGGGTTTTTTGGAAGGTTCTTTTTGGTTTGGTTCTTTAGTGTATACGCGTATCAGATTTAAAGTTTTGAACAGTGTTTCTCCAAGCTTTTTCAGTCCGAAATTTTTCAGACATGAAACTGTTACTATGGGAAGCTTATCATTCACATAAGCTTCTAAAACTTCCAGACTCTTTTTGGAAACTTCTACATCCGCCTTGTTAGCAACAATAACAGCGGGTTTGTAAACGGTGCTCTCGAAAACTGCGTCTTCAACCTCGTCAAGTGTGGCTTCGCCAGAAATTTTTACGACAGCATCATTTACACGATAACTTCGAAGAAGTTCTTCAACATCTCTAACAGTGCAATCGAGAAGGTTGCCGATTAAAATTATTCGTAAACCATGCCCCATAAACTTTTTTTCAATTTCCACACGGGCTTTGGGCTTGCTGACCACTACACGCGCCTTTTCCAGCTCATTCAAAATAGTGGATAACTGGCTAACAGGGTCTTGAGCTAAATCCACCATCAAGATTAAACCGTCAGCATTACGGGCTAACCCCAGCGTCTGTAATCCCCAAGCACGTCCATCAGCAGAACCCTCCATCAACGCTGGAGCCTCCACCATTTGAAATTGAATGTCTTGATAAGTCATTATGCCTGGCTCGGGTTCTCTGGTGGTGTAAGGATAGGGTGAAACTTCCACCTTTGCATTGGTCAGTGCTGAAAGCAGACTACTTTTACCAGAGTTAGTTAATCCTATTAAGGCTATTTGAGCGGCGCCTTCTTTTTCTATGAAAAATTTCGGTCCACCCCTCCCAACTTTTCTTCTCTTCTTTTCCTCAATCTCCCTACGGAGAGCCGCCATCTGCTTTTTTACTTGAGCACAAAGTTTAGCCGTGCCCTTATGCTTCGGAACCAAACTCAAGAATTCTTGCATGAGTTGAAGCTTTTTTCTAGGATTTTTTGCTGCTGAAACTTCTGCCCATTTATGCTTAGCTTCAGCAGGGAGGTTTGCTGGCATAATTCAGACGCGTCCAAAGAATAATTTTGGAAATCGGGTTAAATTTGTTTCCGTCTTTGGCATTAAGTCCTTCAAATTATTCATGGTAAACTTAAAATAATTGAATGAACAGTTGTGTAAACGAATTCACTAAATTTAGAGGAAAATTGTAAAATAATGGAGGAAAAGAAATGAGCAAACCTGAAAAACCCCACTTAAACCTAGTAATAATGGGACACGTAGACCATGGAAAATCAACAACAACAGGACACTTGCTTTACTTGGCAGGAGCCATCGACGACCGAACCATAAAAGCCTACGAGGAAGAAGCTCAAAAACTGGGCAAAGAAACCTTCAAGTTCGCATGGGTTCTTGACAACTTGAAAGAAGAACGGGAAAGAGGCTTAACAATCGACCTTCGATTCCTAAAATTCGAGACTAAAAAATACTATTTCACAGTTATAGACGCGCCAGGCCACAGAGACTTCGTTAAGAACATGATAACAGGAGCAAGCCAAGCAGACGGTGCAATACTCTTTGTTTCAGCAAAAAGAGGTGAGTTTGAAGCAGGTATTGGACCGGGTGGACAAACCCGTGAACACGCTTTCTTAGCCTTCACTTTGGGTGTTCGCCAGATGGTTGTAGCTGTCAACAAGATGGACGATGCAACCGTTAACTGGAGCGAAGAAAGATACAACGAAGTTAAGAATGAAGTTTCAAGAATGCTTAAAATGGTTGGATACAAGGTTGAAAAGATTCCCTTTGTGCCGACTTCTGGATGGACTGGCGACAACCTTGTTAAACCAAGCGAAAAAATGCCGTGGTACAAAGGACCTCCGCTGCTTGATGCTTTAGACACGTTTGAGCTGCCTCCCAAACCCTTAAACAAGCCCCTACGCATTCCGGTTCAAGACGTTTACAGCATCACTGGTGTAGGCACTGTTCCAGTGGGCAGAGTGGAAACTGGCGTACTAAAAGAAGGTGACATGGTTATATTTATGCCAGCCAACAAGCAAGGCGAAGTTAAATCCATCGAAATGCACCACGCAAAGATTCCAAAAGCAGAACCAGGCGATAACATTGGATTCAACGTTAGAGGTATAGCGAAAACGGAGATACGCCGCGGCGACGTTTGCGGACACGTAGATAATCCGCCGACAGTGGCTAAGGAGCTTATTGGACAGATAATCGTCATTTACCATCCGACAGCGATTGCTGCTGGGTATACTCCTGTGCTGCACTATCACACCGGACAAGTTGCATGCAGATTCACCGAGTTAATAAGAAAAATTGATCCGCGTTCAGGACAAGTTGTTGAGGAAAAACCTTCTTTCCTTAAAACTGGAGATGCTGCCATCGTGAGACTGGAGCCTTTGCATCCAATAGCCATTGAAACTTACACGGAGTTTCCGGAGCTTGGAAGGTTCGCTGTTAGAGACATGGGCACTACGATAGCGGCTGGCGTTGTCAAAGAAATAACCAAAAAGGGACCATAACCACCTTCCTTTCCCATTTTTATAATTTAAGCTCAAATTTTTTAGTTGATGCTCAAGTTTTATCAGAGTGATAAGCCAATAGTTTCTCTTGTTCAAACAGCTTTAAAGTAGAGTTGAGTCTGATGTCTGGAACTGAAACTTTAATTCCATATTTAAAGGAAAAGAAAGGCAACGAACAAGAGCCAACAATTATTGTTGACAGCAGAGAGGCAAACACTGCTGCAAAGATTGTTAAAGGTCTTAGGGAGCGAGGAGCAACTGTTAAGATAGAAGCTTTAGAGAAAGGCGATTACATTTTATCTGATGAGTGCGCTGTAGAAAGGAAAACAGTGCAAGATTTTGTTTACACGCTTACGCGGCGGTACCTTTTTGAGCAGCTGTTTAGATTAAAAGAGGCTTATCCTAAATCACTTATTTTACTGGAGGGTTATCTACCCATAATCTACAAGTTTAGCAGAATCAAGCCCGTGTCTGTTTGGGGAGCCATGTTTAATCTAGCCAAAAACGGAATAGCCATTGTAAACACCACCTCTTACAAGGAAACAATAGACTTTCTTTACGTGGCTGCCCGTCAAGAACAAATAGTAGAGAAAAAAGCTCCAACAGTGCATCCTTTCAAAAAACATGAAACCCTCTCAGACGCCCAAATATTTTTTGTAGCAAGTTTGCCAAATATTGGAAGAGAAAAAGCCACAGCAATCCTTAAATCCTATCAAACCCCGTTAAACGCCTTCCTAAACGTTGACGAATGGCCGAAAGCCGTTTATGGTTTAGGACCGAAAATAACCAGTAGAGTGAAAGAAGTGTTGAATACTCCTTTCAAAGGTTGAAACATGATGGATGTTGAAATTGCTAAAACCAAGAAGATTAGCATTCTAGGTTTGGATAAGCGTTCCGTCAGCGATTTGGCATGGTGTGCCACCACCTACGGCGCGAACAGGCTTTACTGGATTGACGGTTACATACTTTGTTTAGAGGTTTATGAGAAGTCTTTTGAACATGAGTTGAAAAATAAAGAGTTTCCCATAAGCCAAATTTGCTACGCTGAGTTCCCAAAATACGAGAAAATTTACGAGGTTGACAAAAGTCTTCAGATTCCCATAGTGAATGTTTCAGACATGAAGATATTTCAGAGCATTTTAAAAGCTATTTTGAATGAAAACAAATAGGGGTTTAAGACTTTACTCGCTTTTGACATGTTCATAGCCAAGCTTAAACGCTTTGATATTAACGTCTAAATATTTGGCTGGAACAAGCTCTCTTAAAGCCTCCATAATGTGCTCATGCTTTAATGGAACTTTTTCTGTGGCTGCTAAAGCTCCGATTAGGACAGCGTTTCTTGTTAGAATGTTTCCAGCTTCTTTAGCCAATTTTTTAGCGTCTATGGTGATAACGTTTTTTGTGAAGCAGTAAATTTTCTCTTTTATTTCTTCTAGGCTTGGGTATTTGAGCATTTTTGCCGTCAACTCTGTTGGTGGAATTCTCTCCTCATTCATTATTACTGTGGTTTTTTCAGAGGCAAACCTCAAATTTCTCAGCGTCTCTAAAGGCTCGAACCCCAAGAGAACGTCAGCTTGTCCCTCCATTACTGTTGGCGCTAAAGCTTTTTCGCCGATTCTCACATTAGAGATTACGGCTCCGCCTCGCTGAGCCATCCCGTGGATTTCGCTCACTCTAACGTTTAACCCTTCCTTAACTGCTGCTGTGCCCAGAATTTCCGCTGCTAAAAGTATGCCTTGTCCGCCTACACCAGCCAAAACCATGTTAAATTCATCCATCTGCTTATACCTCCTTTAATCTGTTTTTGAACATGCTATGGCGTTGTAAGGACAGACACTGGCGCATAGTCCGCATCCCACACATAAAGCCTCATTTATTCTAACCTTTCCTTCATCTACAGTTAGGGCTGGACACCCCAAAAGTTTAATGCAAGCCATACAATCCGTGCATTGGTCAGTTATTTTACAAGCCTTAATTTCTATACCCTTTCGCCTTTTATCGCGAACCGTCATTAATGCGCATGGTGCTCTAAAAACTATAACTGCTGGTCCGGGATGCTGCAAGGCTTCTTTTAGGACGGTTTCAGCCTCTTTGGTTTTGAAGGGGTTAACCACTTTGACATATTTTACTCCGCACCCTTCAGCAACCTTTTCCACAAGGACACGGTTTCCCATGGCTTGCATTCCCGTCTTGCCAGTTCCAGGGTGTGGTTGATGTCCTGTCATGGCTGTTGTTAGGTTATCCAAGACTGCCAAAACCACTTTATGATTGTTGTAAACAGCGTTTATTAAGCCGGGTATGGCAGCGTGGAAGAATGTGGAGTCGCCTATTACGGCTATGGTGTCTTTTCCGGTTGTTTTGCTTATTCCCTGGGCTGTTGCTATGCTGGCGCCCATGCAGATGAGGATGTCGCCAATTTTTAGGGGAGGCATTATCCCCAAAGCATAACATCCTATGTCCGTTGTGTATATTGCCTTTTTTCCTGTGGCTCTGCCTATAACATAAAAGGATGCCGTGTGGGGGCAGCCGGGACAAAGGATTGGTGGTCTAGAGGGTAGGGTTTTAGCAATTTCCGCATAGGCAGCATCGATTTTCTCAAAATCTATGGGCGGTTTTTTACCTGTTATCTTTGCTAAGCCCATTGCCACTAAGCGTGTGGAAAGTTCTCCTTTTCTTGGAAAATACTTTTCTTTCGTTTTTCCGTAGATTTCAACGTTAGGCGCATAGTCTTTTGCTATGGCTTTCACGTGTGTTTCCAAGTATGGCTCAAGCTCTTCCACAACTATAACTTTTTTATGATT
>PIXZ01000030.1 GCA_003601605.1 Candidatus Bathyarchaeota archaeon | reverse complement strand
AATAAATTATAAATCCAATCTTTATTGGAATCAGGGTATATCCAATGATATGAATAGGCTGAAAGAATTTTAAATCCCCTAGATGCGAGTGCCTTGGATAGTTGCACTGTGTGGAAACCTGTAGAATAGTGAACATCAACCTTTGAATAATCAAGGTCGTTCGCACGGCTATTTAACTTCGCATCTTCCGGTTTAGAGCGTAAAAACTTGAAAAATTCCACAAACCTACTGACCACAAAATAATCGAAAAAATCGAAAAAACGTCTAAACCGCTGAAAGCTCGGCTCGCGAGTGATGTAGATAAAGCCTCCCTTCTTCAGAACTCTTGAAATTTCATGGAATGTAGAGAAAGGTTTGGGCAAATGGTGAAGAACTGAGGAAACTGAAACTAAATCGGCAACATTGCTTCTAAATGGTAAGAAGTCTGCATCACAGACCACAAGATTTGAGGCTTTAGCATTTTTTAATCGTCGTTTAGCAACCTTCAACATTTTTCTAGAAATATCCGTTGCAATGACCAGTGTGTAATGTGGCAGCTCAAAACCTGTTACAAATCCAGTTCCACAGCCTACATCAATGCAAACATCTTTGGCAATTGAGTTTTTAACAATAAAGGCAATACTTTTTGAAACTTTGGCTCGTTCAAAGATGCTCGAGCCTTCCGGATGCACTTTTTCGAAAAACTCAGCTTCAATATCGTGATGTCTAATATTAGCCTTCTTTACTTCAATATCGCTTAGATTGTTATTGTTATTCATAGATGCCATCTCATAAATCAGGCAGAAAATTCTTCTCGCATAACTTGCGTTAGAGTATCCAAAAAATTATTGTTCATGTATGGAAAACCAACAGTCACCCTTAAACAATGTCCAATAACTGGCAGAGCACCAAGATTCTTAATGACTATTCCTCGGTCTAAAAGGCCTTTATAAATTTTGTCTGCATTTCCATCTAGCCTAAAAGTGACAAAGTTTGTTTTAGAGTCAAAAACTTCAATTTCGTCGAGAGAACCCAACCTTTTCATCAGTCTTTTACGTTCCTTTTTAACCTCATTTATCCAGCCCTTCACAACTTCAAATTTATTTAACAACTTGACGACGAAACAAGACACAAGCGTGCTTACGGTATACGGAATAACTTTAGAAAGTGCAGAGGCTAAATTTTCGTTTGCGGCAAAATAACCGAAACGTAAGCCAGCCAAACCAAAGGCCTTGGAGAACGTTCTCACCACAACAATGTTCTCTTTCTCAACAGCCTTTGAACAAACGGAGCCGTCCCCAAACTCAGCATATGCCTCATCCACTACGATAAGCGCTGAGCAGCTCTCAGCTAAAGTTTCTATGTCATGCCAGCTAAACTGGTTTCCAGTTGGATTGTTAGGCGAACAAACGAAGATGAGCTTGGTCTTATTAGAACAATTTTTGAGAATTTTATCAACATCGAGGGACAAATCCTCTTTTAAAGAGACCGTAACTAACTCAGCTCCTCTCAATCGAACACGCTTCGCATACATGAAAAAGCTAGGCACTATAGAAAGAGCTACATCACCCCTAGTCAAAAAAGACTGAATAACAAAGTCAATCAGATGCTCACTTCCGCTGCCAACTCCAACACATTCGGGAGCTACATCAAGATATTTTGCTAAAGCCTTTCTTAACTTGAACGTCATAGATGGATCGTAAAGC
Organism: Candidatus Bathyarchaeota archaeon; assembly: GCA_003601605.1. Taxonomy (GTDB): domain Archaea; phylum Thermoproteota; class Bathyarchaeia; order Bathyarchaeales; family Bathycorpusculaceae; genus PIXZ01. Next base: position 13,192 of record PIXZ01000030.1, on the reverse strand, counting down.
CTTAAGTCGACTTCCTTGAGAGCCTCCATAAAAGTGGCTTTAAGAAATTCAATATCCGCGAAGTAGTTCTCATTAGCATCTAATCTTATCACGTTAGATTTTAGAGTTTTTGAATATTTAACATAGCTGAGAAGAGAACCCTCAAAGGAGCGCATAGCGTTAATCCTTTCATCTAGCCAGCTGATTCCACGTTTTACATCCAAGTTTTCCACATCATTTATATTAAAACTGGAGCCGGGGGTTGGATTTTCACCAACGTAAACAGCTCTGCAGGCCGTCGCCTAAATCCTCGGCCACCCCGGCACACCTAGAATAAACAGTTAAATGACCTACTAGGTCAGTCTTTCTCTAAGTAAACTGAAAGTCTCGTTTGCGTGTTTTTCCTTTGAGACTCCTACCGCGACGCCCCTTTTATGTTTGGAAGAGTTGCTATGTAGTCTATTGCTTCTTCAGGCTTTAGGTAGCCGGCTGCCAATATGCTTATTGCCAAAACGTTTGGTTTAGGCAGTTCAGCCAATGTTTTTTCGCATTCCTCTTTTGAAGGAACCATTTGAAAGCCTATCTTGTTAAATGGGGCGGCAATTACAATGTCTTTTAGGCTTATCTCCCATTCTTTAAACTTCTTCACGAGCAGGGCAAAATTTCCAGTGTTGAAGCCAGGCTTTAATCCAGCTTTAAGCATCCAATCTACGTATAGCCTAAAAATCCAGCTTAGGTTGAAACCAAGGCACATGTCGGTTACTAGCTGGTGGAGAATAACACTGTTCAGTTCTGCCTGCTTACCTGCTGAAGACCTTATCCTCGAAATTTCGTACGCTAAATAAGTTTTTACGAGGGAACCTAGATCTGCCTTTAGAACACCTTTCAAACCTAAAGCCACAGCATTGAAGTTACCAGAAAAAGCTATTTGCTTGACAACTTTCTTGGCTAGACCTGGAACTCCTCCAACTTTGCTGGCTAACCTTACGTATTCGTAGGCGTAAGGTATTATAGCATATAAACTTAAGCGGTTAATGTCTCCGTTCTTTTTTAGAAAATTTAAGATTGAAAGGGTTTTTTCGCTTACTGAGAACATGAATCCGTTTGCACCGTTTTCGAGGGAAATCTGTATTAGCTTGGCGGCGTATTCAGGATTGGTTGGAGTATCTCCTCTAATTCTGCTTCTTTCTTGAGAAAGGTGGCTTATGCCGTGAAAAGGGTTGTCTCCAACAAGAAAAGCTTTCTCTTCAACACCCATTCTAACCAGCCTTTACCTTTATTTCATCAATTAAGCGGTCAACCTTCGCGCTTTTCTGGAAATCTGGCTCCGCTGAACCGTTATGAAGCACTGATTTTACAAAATGATTGTCTTCTCTGAAATACTCGGGTGCTCCAAGCCAAAATTCAACAGTGTCATGTAAATCATGTCTAAACCATCTGCAGCTTTTTCCACTGTTCAAACTCATTTCTAACTCATCGTCGTTCACGCTTATAGTGCCTTCAGAACCTTTGATTAGAAATCCAACTGCTGGCATGCGATATTTACCTACGCACCTTGAAACATCAAGTTCTCCAACCACACCATTAGAAGCCGTAAATTTGACCTTCGCAGAATCCTCAACATTACGACTCACTATCGGTTCTACTTTAGCCCTTTCTACTTTGAGTTCCTCTAAGAACCACAACGCCAAATCTACGGCGTGGCAGCCTAGATCCCTCAAAACTCCAATGTTAGACGTGCCGTGTTTAGAACCTTTTTCTATGCCGTAAAAATCTGAAGAATACGCGTATGCCTTGAAAGAAGTAATTTCGCCAATAGCTTTCTCTTCTAGTAAATTCTTGGCTTTCTGAAAGGTCACAGCAAACCGCCTCATATAACCCACCATGTTTACGCCGCCTGAGTTCTGAGCCAGCTCACAGAGTTCTTTTGATTCTTTGAAGTTTGAGGCGAGAGTTTTCTCGATGAAAAGGTTGGGGGCAATGTTCTCGGTGTATATGGTTTTTGCGATGGGATAATGCAAAGCTATCGGAGTTGTTATGTAAACTGCGTCGAGATCGAACCTGGAAAGTTTATCAACGCTGTTCACAACGGCGATTTCTTTAAAGAGTTTTTTGAGAAACTTTCGAATTAGGAAGCTTTTGTCGCACAATGCGGCAAGTTCAGCTTCAGGGATTGCATTTAGAATACTAGCGTGCAATAAGCCCATCTTCCCCATTCCGACAACGGCGACTTTCAAATTCAGGTCCCCCGCACTTTCTGCATGAAGTTTTAAGGTGCAATCGTCATGTTCAGCCAAAGCCCAACGTAACGCCCATGATAATTGAAACTGCTGATAGTTGAATTGTAAAGCCAAAGCTCGAAAAACAGAAAACCATAATACCCGTTTCTCGAAGAGTTCCATGCGATAACTTGATTGTTCAAGTTTAAAGATAACCCGTTCAAAACCAAACTGTTCATCTCAACTTTTGAAGCATTCTCACGATAATCAAGGGAGAAGGTTAAGGGAGTTTCCCATACGCTTTCATCCGCGACGAAAACCGTAAAATTATAAAGCGACTGCAAACTGCTGGGCGTTCGTTTTTCAATGGGTCCAAAACTTGTTGGAGCAGGCTGCGTCTGGTTTTTAAACTTTACTTGAACCATGTAATAGGCGCAATAGCCCAAACGATTACCAATACCCAGATAAATGCTATAATTCTCGTTTCGCGTAATATTAAACGGATAATCTTCAGCTCTATGATCTGCGTCTAAAATCCAAAGTTCGGTGAAAAACTCTGTCCTAGGATAAATCAAAACCCTGCTAAGAAATGGTGAAGCAACAAGAAGGGCTAACACTCCAACGACGCTCCAGTAGAGAAGCCCATACTCCTTAATGTTCAATTAAACCCCCTCCTTAGCTTCTTCACGTTTTTTCAAAAATTTCCAAACCATAAAACCGCCTAAAACAACACACAAACCGCCAACACTTGAGCCAACAAAATTAACCATAAAATCATAATAGGCCGCTCGCTCTGCCTCAAGCCTTAAACTATACGCTTGATTTACAAAGCCGTCAAGCTTCGAACGGCACATGGTGGCATTAGCAAAAGCAGAATCAAAATCTTCACGATCATAGGCAGTTTTAGCCCGAGACAAAAGCCAGTCAGCATCGTTAAGGATAACCAGCAGCTCGCACACATTTGCCCCACTCCTCTCCGCCTCAAGAACCGCATCGTAACAATTCAGAACCTCTTCTTCTGCTGCTTCTATAGTCTCTCTTGCTTCTTTTTCAGTATACCCTAAAACCGGACGAATCGAAAAAACAGAGAAAAACAGAAGAAAAATGCAGGAAGCCAATAAAATAGATTTAACACATTGCAATAATCTTCACCTACCAATAAACATTAATTCCTATGTCGAACAGAGTTCCTCCAAAGCCTTTCTTTTTTCACGTACATTTTTCAGTTGCCGTTCTAAATGCCTATTTCTGCGTGCGTAATCCCGATAATGCTGTAAAAATTCTCTGCCCTTCGCGGTAAGAACGTAACAACGCCTATTCTTCTCAAATCTAACCAAACAAGCCTCTAAAACCTCACCCAAATATCTTGTCAAAACCTTATAGCTTAAATTAGCCCCATACATTATCTGCGTCTTCTTAGCACCATCATTACCTTTAACAACACGCAGAATATCCGCTATAATATCAAATCTACTCCTATAACTTCCCAAAAAAACACCTCAAACTGTGGCCTAAAAGCGAAAGGTAGAAAATTTCTCATCTAGAAATTAGACTTTGTGAAGCCAGCCACGCCCACCCTTCTTCAACTGCTGCTTCTGCTTTTCACCCTCAAAATACCGTCGAGCCCGTTTTATACGTCCAAGCCTAGAAGACCTTTGAGGAGCAATCACGGTCCTTATAAACTTGCCCCAACCCCCAACAGAAGGGTGAGGCCCAACAACACGGTCTACATCAATCACGCCGTGCAACTGCAAAATTTCCCTAAAACTCAACATCTTAAACTTTCTAGTAGCAAAAATCACGGTGCCCCTTTCAACAAACAGCATGCCATAATCCTTGTCCGCAATTCCCTCAGCCCTAACCTTATCATCTATACGTTCCCTCCACAGACTTCTCCATTCTTTCTTAAGCTCTTCCACCAGTTCCTTACTCGCTAAAGCTTCCACTCGACAAATCCCTCCCTGACAGGAGCGGATAAGAAAAGACTAGTTAAACTCCTAGTCCTCTTTTCTTCTCCCTCACCATTTTACATTTTATTCTTATTCGCCCTATTTAAGTGGATACGAATGAAACATCTAGTCTAATTGTCTAGAACAAAAATCTATTTTTCTACAAAAAACCAAAAATAAAATAGACAAAAAATTCCTAACCCTTTTAATAACTGCACACACAAATTTAAACCTATGCCAACAACGGCTGACCTTCTAACAATAATCGAAGAAAAAACCGTAAACAACATCAAACAACTAGCCAAAGAAACTGGAATCCCACAAGAAAAGCTACATACAATTTTAACAAATCTCAGCCACCATAACCTAATAGAATACAACCCCAAAACTGGACAACTAGTACTACCAAAATGGCTAATAAGAATAAACCAGAAAATCGAAAGAGAAAAACCAGCAGTCGGCGAAATAATCCTTCCAAAATACAAGGAAATACAAATCCAAGACATGCTCATCGGAAACTACACAGGAAACGACCTAGAGCTAAAAATAAGGCTAAAAACCAAAAGAAAAGAAATAGCCATATGCTCCGTAACTTAAAACTCTAAAACATATTTTACTTCTTTGAGCCTATCTAAAAGAAGCCTACCCTTATCCGTAATACAATACACAACAGAACCATCATCTTTACAAACTCTAATAACCAGCCCCTGCCTTAAAGTAGCAGACAAGTACTTTCTAAGCGTAGAATAGCTCAAATTAGCTTGATACATAATGTGGGTTGCCTTAACACCCCTCAGACACAAGGTTAGGACATCTGTCAGAATCTGAACTCTACCCCTACGATGACGCCCCATACTTAACTCATTCCAACAAACCAAAAAGCAAAACAAAGTATAAATTAGGACATTATTAAAACTTACTAAAATTTTATGAAGTCCATTTGCTAAAGAAAATTGTTCCAAGAAAATAGGCTGTAATACGCTCCCTTTTAACGATTATTTGCGTAGACGTAGTAGTGTATACTAAATCGTTGTTTTCTGGAAACAAAAGTTTAGAGTTTAGAAAATCTAGAGGGGGGTACCTAATTTATTAGCGTCTAAAACCGTAAATTCTCATGAATAAAAGAATGCAGTTTAATTGTTCCTTTACACTATTCCCCTAATCTTGCAAAGGCATAAAAAACCGCCAAAACCCAGACCGCAATAGCAAAACCCAGCAGTTTCAGCAATTTCTTTATTTTCTGAATCATCATGATATTTACCCTTTCATTTCCTAACATACACAACCCTATAAAAGCTTTATGATACGCTTTTCTAATGATTCTTAAACTATTGACGCACCATACAAAAGTTTCAACCTGTCGAATCATATAAAAATTAAAAATGTTTAGAAGGGAATTACTCATACCTAGCAAGATACAGCGGTTTACCCGCCTCTTTTTTAGCCTCTTCCATCAAATCCGTTTCTAAACATTTTTCAGAATCGCTAGACTTCTCCTTGGAATCACGTTTCATTTTAAATACCAATAATACAGCCGTCATCCACAAATATTTATCTTAAGAAGCTAAAATCAATAGTCAAAAACATAATTCTCAATTCACAACCCTAATTATCCACCACGCAGCAAAAACAAAACAGGTGCGTATAATTGACTCTGTGGCAGGAAATCGAAGATCTGCAAAAGAAAAAGGCAGAACTAGAATTCCAACTTCGTTCGATAGAAGAAAAAGAGAAAACCTTGGAAGAAAGAGCAAGGCTTCTAGAAGAAAAACTAGCCATTCAACAATTAGAAGAAAAACTGAAAATAAAAACAGAAACCGTGGAAAAACTTGAATCAAGGATAAACGAACTTGAACGAAAACTCAAGCCCTCCCCAACCGTAGTGGCTGCTCCAGAACCAGAAAGGCAAACAACCCCGCAACAAAACGAAAATAGCTATTCCCTAAGAAAACTCTTCGGCGAAAATTAAAGAAAGTCTAAAACTCTGCTATAACGGTCAACAATACTAAAACATTAATTAGCTAATTCCCTAATCATCTTTTTGTTTGCGTTAAACTTTCAGGGAAAGAAACCATAGGAAAACCGTAGGCATTTAAGCCACGCAATACATAATACTGTGCAATCCTAACACAAAAAGCTACCTCTTCTAAATTAGGCTTATCCTTACTTTTACCCGCAGCCACCAAAATCTTCCTGTAAAGGTCTATGGGACTCTGACCTACAAGCTCCTCCAGAGAATGAACCCCAATCTTCTGAAGATGTTTGACCACCTTTAAATCAATTCCAGGGACTAGGAGCATCTTAGCTGTAGCTTGAATCTTAGCAACAAGACTTTCTGAAAGCCCTGTTCTCTCAGCTAAAACAGATGTTTCCTCTGCAACAAGCTCCTCAACACGTCTTATTCCCGCAGACTTGAAAGCTTTAGCTGTCTTTTTACCTACACCAACCACCTTTTCCACGTCTGAAGAACCTGTCAGGTAAGGTTTAGGCGTCATTCTAAGATTGATATCTTCAACCTTCTTCTTCAAATTATTCAAGACAGAAGTTTGTTTATCCAGAATATCTTGATATTTCCTCCAATCCCCGAACATGTTTTCCATCTTCTCCATGTTTTCAACAATCTTCGCTCCAACGGTCTTAAATTCTCGACTCATCATGAACTGGTCCATGGAAATTTTTGCAAACTTCTTTTCAAAATCGTTTTTTACACGTCTCTCCGAATTCCTCAACTCTTCTTTAAACGCGTCCAAAAGCTTGTCAGTATCCCCTCTCTTCAAATCGCGGACAGTGTAATAGCAAAAGTAGCTAAAAAAGAAAGCCGCGATTAATGCAGAAAAGAAAAAGTAGCCTAGGGCTGGCACATAATAGGTTCCTCCTACGAAAAGAAGGATATTAACATTTGCTTGGGGACCATAAATTGCAAGTTCAAACAGGGCGTGCAAAACGATAATACCTAGCAAAAACAAAAGAATTCCAAATATCCAATAAGCACCATTTTTGCTTTCGCTTACCGGATAATTCCCATTCAAGGCTCAAACCTAAAACAAGGTTTGCAAAGCTCATTATTAACAATTATGAACCTAGAATACTAATGAGAATACTCTAATACTCAACCCTTTTCTCGTTCAAATCGGCAACCCGTACATCTTCTTTCTCTGTTTCCTCTCCTTCCCTGCTTAAAACATAGTTGCAGTACGGACAAACGTTCACAAGACGGCTTCTTCCACTGCTAAAATCCAGCATAACCATGGGCTTGCTGAAAACTCGTTTGCATTTAGGACAGCTAATTAGCATGTGGTTTTCTTTTGGCTGTGCAATCTTGCTTTCGATAAGTTTACTTTTTACTTTACGGGAAACACTGGGTTGTTTGAATTTGTATCTCCAAAGGCTTATACCTAAAGTAACTATGCTTAGGGCAGCGGGTAAAGCCAAACAGATATAAATTAAACGAAGCATTGACCAGTAAGGCACAGCCCATTCGCTACTGAATTGCAAGCCGTAATTATATAAATCACTATGCACGATGTTATCCATCATTCTTATCAAAAACACGATGAAAACGGAACTGGCTAACCATAAGATGAGAATAATCTTTTCGAACCAATCATTTTGTAGCAAATTTTTCAATTTTAAGTCCTCGACATTACAGAAATAATAGGTTTACAGACAAAAACGTTATGAACTGAAAATCAAAACCAAGAATCAACGTTTTCTTTTAAAAACTAAAACCCAAAGTAAACATGTAACCAAAACCGTAGAACAAAGCAGAGCCAGTTGCAAAAGAGAATTCCAAAAACCGAAAATTGCGTACCAGGGCATCCACCACCAAACAACATCATTAGATGGCAGACCGCCGTCCCAAAAGATAAACCATAAAACGTCAGTTAACCCGCCCCAAAAAAGCAGAATAATACTCAAAAATAAACCCAGGCAAACTTTAAAATCGCGGCCACTTTTGTTAGAGCTTAACCAGTAAATAAGACTGACAACTCCGCTGAAAATCAGAAAGGTGCATTCGTAAAGCCACCAGTAAAAATAAGCCCATTCAAAACTAAATTGAAGCCCATAATTGTATAGAACTTTATGCACAATAAAATCTAACCCGGACATAAAAAGAAAGAATAGAAAGATAGAAAAGCATGCGGTAAAAATCTTGAAAAAAGCATTAAACCTAACCAACATTGAACCCGTATCGCGTTTTTTCACCAAGTGAAGAAAAGCAATATCAAAGAATCGGAATCAAAACTCAACAATAAAATTAGCACTAAACTAGTTAGCAAATATTTTTACCATAAAACCGCATTTAAAAACGTGGTGAAAAATTGGCAAGTTTATCATCTTTAAGCGACGCGTTAAAACGGACAAGCAACGTGCTTAGGTTTGGAGCTTCAAGGCAGGTTATGGATTATGAGCAGCGCTTTTCTTCCTTAAAAAATGTTTATGAAGGCTTGCTTTCAAATCTTATAAAAACGGATTTTAACCCGAAAGAAGCATGTAAAACAGCGAAAGAATTTTTCGGAGCCGCTACTGTTCGCTTTGCTGGAATAGATGGAACAATGTATTCACGTCCCCTTTTTGACCTAGTGATTTTTTTCGGCGGGGCTTACGCTTCAACGGGCAACTTAACCTTTCTTGAAGACAAGATTAAAGTAGAGTATGATGAGAGAACAGCGCAGCGAGGTGCTGGGATTTCAAGCGTCATCCCTGTTTATGTTAACGAGATACCCGATATAGACCAGACATTTTTTGACGATCAAGAGCCGGGAGAAATCAGTTTAGGTAAGCCTCTTGTGGATGAGGCTATAATAAGTAATGCTACTATCGCGAATTGGATTATGACTTTCGCCGAGCATTATCTTGCTTATAAGCTTGCCACAGACCCGAATCAAAATGTGCGCATAATTCTTTTAGATAGAAGCTTGTCCATCGAACGGGCAAGCCTACTTTATGACACATCAAAGCGGGAGTTTTGGAAAGCAAAAAGCAGTATTGTTGGATACAAAATTGACGATGAACCTATAGACTTGAACGACTTGACCATCGCAAGACAGCACGTGTGCAATAAGGATTTAGGCTTGCCGCCCCCAAGGGCAGATTACTTACGCTACGCTATAATTGACTTAGCAAAACGGAAAGGAGTTTTAACTGAAAAGCAAATCTTAACAGAGTTTGACATAACAACTGAAAAGAGAGCTAAGAGAGTTAAGCGTTGTCTAAACCATTTAGTTACGCGTGGAATATTAAACGAGAAAAACGAGACATACGTTTTAAACCCGAAATATACGAGAACTTGGGAACGCATGAAAAAACTTGTTGTAAGTTTGGGAGACCGCTTATTTTTCACAGAAACACCAGAAGCGGAAACTTCCAGTTTGTTGAAAATAGTTAAAAATGGTAAGGAACATTGGCTGACAACCCTTGACATCGCTTTTTTGACGCTTTTCACTTTGCAGATGCTTATGGAAGAGTGCTGGAAAAGGCGAATTTTACTTGTTGGCATAACAAAGGATACTGCCGCCAGAGATTTCAAGAGACAGTTAATTCCAATAATGCACAATGAGGGATTACTAAAAACCACAATTTCTCAAGAAGAATTTGAAAATCTTCCCAACACGGACCGTATGATACTTCAGTCAGCAAGCATTTTTAACTCGGAAAAAATCAAGCCACCGTGGAGTCTAATCGAGTACGATTCAGCCTTCAGAACCTTGGTGCTAGACAAGCAGAATCGCAGAGGATACGTTTCAGGCGCCATTAAAAACAAAATAAGCTTGGAAAAGATTTTTTTGAAAACTTATGTGCAGCTAAGCCAAGCAAAAACAGACCCGCTGCTGAGAAGTAATGTTTTACTTGTGGACCGTCTGGTTTATCCAGAATACGATTACAAACCCGAAAACATTGTGGAGTTTTGGAATGAACTAAGCGATGGAACAAAAGAACCAGTGCAAGTAATCCTTTTCATGAATAAGGATGTTCCAAACCCTCTGCAAAATTTAACCATGACCATTTTAACAACAATGGCTCCTTCAAGCATCCCAGAAGCCTTTGGACACAACAAACCGCTTTTTATAGCAGATAAGATTGCTAAATGGAATTATAGTCAGTTCAAACGTATAGTAGATACAACAGCTCAGTGGATTCTCAATAACCATAAATTGAGAAAATTCATATTTTACATGAGCACCTTTAGAGAGAGGAGAGCAGCAATTGAAGCCGCAAGAAGAGAACAAATTTAACAACTTCTGTTTCACAGACTTTGACGGTAGATTCCACGCCAGACTCGCCGCCGTCATACCAAAATATTTCGGCGGTGAAGAAGCAAAAGTTTCTGGAACAAGCGCCCGTTACAACTGCCGCATAAAAGTCGAATACCAGAAAGATTTGATGGGACTTTTAGAGGAAGGCATGCTTTTAGCGGTTAAAAACTTTAAGCAAAGGGAACCCGAAACTGCAAGGTTTACACTTATGGAAATCAGTCGTGTCTGGCCAGAACATTTTGGTTTACGTGGCTTATCTGACCACGGCTACTATCCTATGCAGTTTGAGATTATTGAGCAGTCTGAAGAGGATTGGTTAACAGATGACAAGTCTACAATGATGGTTCAGATAAACGCTATCCCAATAAATTATGATTTAATTATAGACAAGAACTACGACTTTGAATTTGTTAAAGGCTTTTCTTACCCTGTTGTTGGCAGCCCAGTTTACATCTTAAACAGTGAAATGATAAACCGCATGTATAACCAGAAAATAGCAGAAAAGTTGAACATAGACCCGTCGAAAACCGTTGAAGACGCAAGGATAGACCCAAGACTTGGCCTAATAAAAATGTTTGAAGCCAGCCAAACTTCTATACCGATTTACGTGGATTTTGAAAAGCTCATCCGCTACCACTTCGGAGTTTTCGCTTTCACAGGCGGCGGAAAAAGCAATTTAATGTCAAATATTCTTAGAAGAATTCTCCTGCATACGGATGACACTAAAATTGTGGTTTTCGACATAAGCTGCGAATACGTGTTCTTGCTCTTGGATTTACTGGCTGACCCAGCGGTTGCAGCCAAGGTTATTATGGAACATCGCATAGACTCGCTGGAGCAGTTTTTCAACTCTGTTGTTAAGCCAAAGGAATACGAGGCTGATGAAAGAATCAAGACGGGACTGCAACACATAATGGATCAAGGGAAACTTGCCTACTATACGAGACCTAAACAGAAGATTCCCACCTACAGCCAGTTTTTAGAAGAACTTAACTCGCAGAGGAAAGAATCTGTTAGCAAGCCGCACTACATGAACGCTATAGAAAAAATTCACGATGCAGTGCTGGATTATGTGGAAGAACATGGTTTAAGCGAAAACCAAGAAGTAGACGAAGATTTTGTAAAGTATATAGATGAACTTGCTTTAGAAACAGTTCAACAATTTAAAGTTCACGAAAAAAGCGGGCTGTACTCGTGGGCAACCACAAGATCAGCAATTTTAGACGTTATCCGAAAAAAGCATGAAGAAGAGAAGGAAGTTGTTGGCGGATTAACAGCAGAAAAAATTCGGGAACTTTTGGAAGGAAATGAAAGACTCTTATGCATTTCAATTTCCGATCCCTTCATCATAAAAGAATTGGTGATAACCCTCACACAAGATTTGCTCGTTCGCAGAAAAAGAAGATTCCAGGTCAAACCTTACATCCTTCTAGTCTACGACGAAGCTCAAGAGTTCATTCCAGAGATGGGTGGTTCAACAGGCATAGACAAGAAATGCAGCAAACAAGTAGAAACAATTCTCAGGCAAGGAAGAAAGTACGGTTTAGGCGTTTGCATAGCCACGCAAAGAGTAGCCTACCTAAACACTAACGCCTTGCAACAGCTTCACACATATTTTGTTGGTACTTTGCCACGTCCTTACGACCGCGCAGTAATCAGCGATACTTTCATGATTGACAAGACAATATTAGAGAAAACCTTGGAATTTGCTCCTGGCGAGTGGCTCTTGTCCAGTTACATAGCAACAGGCATAGAAAACGTGCCCATATTCATAAAAGCAGACAACGCAGAAAAAGAAATAGAAAAGTATTTGCAAAATAATGCTTGAAAGTTTAAGTCATTCCACACTTTTTGAGTAGTCGTTGCCATTTTTCGTCTGTTATTCGCTGAATCTCCTCTACAATCTTCTCAAATTTCGGCGTAAACAGATGTCTAAAACGTCCCTGCACTTGCAGATACTCCTTAACAGGCTTCTTCTTCTGCGGAGCTAAAGCCAAGACCTTGCTTGGCGTTGAAAGCTGGTATTCGCCGTTTACTGCTTCCCACAAGGGGAATATGCACGTTTCCACAGCTAATCGCGAAAGTTCTATGGTTTTGGATGGGTCACTTCTCCATCCCCGCGGGCAAGGTGCAAACACGTGGAGAAATGCTGGACCGTTTACTTCTAATCCTTTTCTGGCTTTTGTGATTAGGTCTTTCCAGTAGTATGGTGATGCCGTGGCAACATAGGGAATGTCGTGTGCCACCATAATGTCTGCTATAGGCTTCTTATTCTGCAGCTTTCCAGGTATGACTGTGCCTGCTGGCGAAGTTGTTGTTGACGCTCCCAGAGGGGTTCCTCCACTGCGCTGTATACCCGTGTTCATGTAAGCCTCATTATCATAGAGCACGTAGAGAAAGTCATGTCCTCTTTCCACTGCTCCAGAAAGTGCTTGTATTCCTATGTCGTATGTGCCACCGTCTCCAGCCAAAGCAATAACGTCTACGTGTTCATGCTTTATCCTACCCTTCTTTTTCAGTACTTTTAGGGCTGCTTCTATTCCAGAAGCGTTTGCAGCTGCGTTTTCAAAGGCTGTGTGTATCCACGGTATAGCCCAAGCAGTGTACGGATAAATTGTTGAAACTACTTCCATGCACCCAGTGGCGTTTGTAACTATTGTAGGTCCTCTCACAGCTTTCATAAGGAGTCGTAGAACGATGGCTGGTCCGCAGCCTGCGCATGCTCTGTGTCCAGACATGAACAAGTCTGGTTTTTCAGCTATTTCTTTGGCGGTGAATTTCCATTCAG
>PIXZ01000029.1 GCA_003601605.1 Candidatus Bathyarchaeota archaeon | reverse complement strand
GCCAAAGGCTCTGTAAGGGCTGCTTCCTCGTAAGAAACATGTTGCGGAATTTCCTGCATGTTAACAAGAACCATGCGGGCTGGCACTTTAATGTATTCGGCATATGCTCCCCAAAGCCAAATCATGTTTTCACAAAGGTTATACTTGCCTTTTTGGCACATTTTGCAACGCAGACAAGGAGCACTATTGCCAGCGCGAACCCGCATACCCTTTCTAGGCCATTCTACTCCTTCGCCAGTTTCAACAACTTCGCCAGCCCATTCATGGCCAAAAACGGTGGGCAACTTTATGACTTTTTCCACGTAGCCTCTGTGGAAAATTTTCAGGTCTGTCCCGCAAGTGGTGGCTGCTTTTATTTTGACGAGAACTTCTCCAGCTTCTACTTTTGGAACAGGGATTTCTTCGATTCTAAGGTCTTTTACTCCATAAAGCATGGCTGCTTTCATTCGCCTTTCACCCGTTCAAAATCATAACCTTCAAACTTTCCTTGCCTTCTAAGGCTGTTTTAAACGCTTCAGCTGCCTCTTCAAGTTTAAAACGGTGAGTTATAAGCTCTTTCACTTTTATTTTTCCAGCTTTTATAAGTTGTAGAGCTTTTCTCGTTTCTATGTGGGAGGTGGAATAGGAAGGAATTATCTTGATTTCAGAGAAAAAGAGTTCTTTCGGACTTATCTGCAAATATTTACCCGGGTCTGTAGGCGCGAAAATGCAGAGTTTTCCGCCTTTTCGGCACACGTTTAAACCAGCCTTATAAGCTTCTAAGCTTGGAGCAGTAACTATTGTCAAGTCAGCTCCTCTATCTTCTGTTTCAGCTTTCACAACGCTTAAAAAATCCTCTTTTTCCGGGTTAACTATAAAATCTGCTCCAAACTTTTTGGCAATGCGCAAACGATAATCAACAAGGTCGCTTACAAAAACTTTAGATGCCCCGAGAATTTTTGACAAGGCCGCGTGAAGTATTCCAGTTACTCCGGCACCAATTATCGCCACGGAGTCGCCTGCTTCGATATGGCATTTTTCCAGTGCCCTTAAACAGCATCCTATAGGTTCTATAAAGGTGGCTTCTTCAAAAGAGATTTCGTTTGGTATTTTAAAAGTGTCGATTTGAAGGTTTGGAGCTGGAACTTTGAAATATTCTGCAAATCCGCCTGGGATTATGCGGGTTGTGTGAAACTGTTCGCATAATGTGTAGTCTCCGTGTAGACAGTAGTGGCATGTTAAGCAAGCTACATGGTGATGGACAAAAACTTTGTCGCCTATTTCAAATTCTTTCACTTTTTCTCCTTTTTTTATGAGTATTCCTGCTGGTTCATGCCCCAAGACCAGTGGAGCACGGTTTTTTAGGTACCATTCCATGAGGTCTGAGCCGCATATTCCGCAGGCTTTCATTTCTACAAGGGCTTCGTCTTCGCCTATTTTCGGGGTTGACATTTCTTCTATGCGTATGTCTTTTGGACCGTAGTACATGGCGACTTTCATTTCAGCTCAATGTTTTTTCTGCTATGGTGCACTTAAGACTTTCCAAAGCGCAATTCTCAACTGGACATATTCTTTTTATATAGTAAAGAAATGAAAGTTTATGCTGAAGTGTGGTGGTAAATAATGAAGATTGAGAGAACAGAGCTTATGGCATACATCCTAATAGCAATAGGTGCAATTCTGTTAATCATAACCTTTTACATGGCTTTCACGCTGCTCGTTGCAGAGTTAGGCATTTTAGCAGCACCAAACCTTTCAGAAGCCCTAGGAGAAATTTTAGGGCCCATAGCTGAAGCTTTGATAAAAGTTCTATATTTGGGCGTCATGGGGTGGACGGGTTCCATTGCCACAATCAGAGGAATACAACTTATAAAAGAAGCAAAACGCAGCGTGCAACAGAAAGCGACAGTTCAGCAACAGCCTTCGCAGCCAACGCAGGAAAAAGAGGAAAAGAAAGAGTAAACGTGTGCAGTTAGACGGTTTAAACTGCTGAAACGAGGGCGAGAGGGCGTAGAGGCTTTGCGGCAGACAATAAGAGCGCTTGGTTGGACAATAAAAATTCTATGGATCATTACGCTAGTGTTTCCGTTGACTGTTGGCTTATCCTTAATGGAACTTGTGAATTCTAAAGCTATAGGGTTTCAAGAGCCTACAGCATCTTTTTCTGAAGGGCAATTTCATTTTTCTGCGCCTTTCCACATTAACAACACGGGATTTTACGATTTTTCAGACATAAACCTAACTGTGCTTGCAGAAGCCAAAAATAAGCCAATAGCAAGGTTTTCTCAAACTTTTCCGAAAGTGTCAGCACACAGCGTACTCGACGCAAGTTACGAAATATCTTTCAGCCTTGAAGAGATTCTCTCCAGAAATAGCGAACTTCTGTTTAACGATTTGGATGTTAACTTAAACGTTTCTCTTTTTTTCAGAATAGCCTACTTAATAGGTTTCGGTATAGCCTCAAACTTGACAATGCCTTGGGGTGCGCCCTTCTACAATTTTTCATTAACCTCAATACGTTACAATTCAATAAGTCAAAATGTTTCTGTCCTCTTAAGCTTTGAAAATCACGCGCAATTTCCCGTTAATGGCACACTTTTGATTGAAGTTGTCAGTGATAAAAACGAACTTTTAGGTTCTTACAGTGAACTTGTAAATGTTTCTTCAGATAACGCGTTCCAAAAACTGTTTGAGATACCAGTGGAAGAGCCTAGCAAAATAACTGAAACGGGTTTTGTCCGCGTCTTTTTTGAAAGTATTCAAATTTTCGAGTGGGAGGGACGTTTAATTGACTGAAGACGGTTTTAAGGGGTTTTTGAAGAAGTATTTTCTCAAGATTTTGAAAGCCACCATTTTAACCTCTGCCATAGGATTTTTTCTTCTTTTAATATGGTGGTTTTTTATTTTAGGATTCTTCGCCGACAATCCAGAAATTCAAACGTTGTTTGCTGTTTTGGTTTGGTCAACTTTGTTCTTCACTTTCACGGTTAGAGCCACCGAAGGCACCATTTACAAGTATGGGTTTCTTGTTGGAAGAGCTTTGTTTATAATTGTATACTTAATTTACGCTACAAACGGAGGAGTGTTTAGCCTTGACTTTGCAGATTTCCGTTTTTGGGTGGAATTTGTGCCTTTGCTAGCCCTGATGGTTTTCATAAACATTTTAGACATGGCCAGAAGCGTACTTCAAGCTTTAGAGTTTACTTCGGAAACTCCAAAAGAGTAGAAAACTAAAGAAGTTCTGGGTTTTCTAGGAAATTTTTGATTTTGCTTAGGAACTGGGCTGCTGGTGCGCCGTCGATGATTCTGTGGTCGTAGGAAAGACTCAAAATCATGAAGGGCTTTGTTTCAATTTTTCCGTCTACAATCACTGGTTTTTGAGTTATTCTTCCAACGCCAAGAATAGCAGCCTCAGGCGGATTAATTATTGGTGTGAAAAATTCCACCCCGTACATGCCAAGATTTGTTATGGTGAATGTTCCGCCTGTTAATTCTTCTTTTGAAAGTTTGCCTTGTCTCGCCTTCTCTGTCAATTCGTTTAGGATGGAATGGATTTCCTTTAAGGATTTTTTGTCAGCATTGTGTATGACTGGTACGATTAATCCATTTTCGGTGGCAACGGCTACTCCTATGTTAATGTCTTCAAAAACTTTTATTCTGTCGTCTTCCAGGGTAGAGTTTATGATTGTGTGTTGTTTCAAGGCTTTTGCTGCGGCTCCAACAAGGATAGTGGTGTAAGAAACTTCAAGTTTCTCGTGTAATTCTTTGGCTTTGGAAACGTCAACTTCCATCATAACGGTGCTGTGGGGTGCTGTTCTAAAACTGGTGGAAACCCGTTCCGCTGCAGTTTTCTTTAATCCGCTTAATGGAATAATCTCCTTTATTTTTGGTAGTAGTCCTCTTTTTTCTTCGATGAATTTTCGCACATCTTCTTCGGAAATTCTTCCTTCCGGACCACTGCCCTTAACCAGCGATAAGTCTATACCGTGTTCTTTTGCCAAGCGTTTTGCTGCTGGAGATGCTAAAACTCTTTTTTCTTCTAATGGCTCAACTATTTGTGGTGTTTCGGCAGCTAGTTGCTCTTCTGTTAAGGTTTCATCCGGAGCTGTTATGATTGCTAGGACTGCGTTTAGCGGAGCGTCTACTCCTTCTTCAACTAAGATTTTCCGTAAAACTCCTGAGGCTGGAGATTCTAAATCATAAGTGGCTTTTTCCGAGATTATTTCTACTATGGGTTCGCCTTTTTCAACGGTTTCTCCTTCTTTTTTGTACCATTTGCCTACAGTGCCTTCTTTCATTGTTAAACTGAGTTTTGGCATAACAACCTTTGTAACCATTTTAAACCACTTCCTTAACAGCTTTAATTATCGCCTTTTCATCTGGAATTACATATTGTTCTAGGGGTGGACTAAAAGGTATGGGCGTGTCTGGCTCTGCAACCCGTTTTATCGGCGCATCCAAATAGTCTATAGCTTCTTCAGCAACCACAGCCGCAATCTCAGCACTTACCCCCGCAGTCCTACAATCTTCAGTCACAATCACTATCCTACCAGTTTTCTTAACAGACTTAATTATGGCTTGCTTATCCAAAGGCGTCAAAGTTCTAGGGTCAACAACTTCAACGCTTATGCCTTCTTCTGCCAGTTCCTCTGCAGCGTTCAAGGCTTTGTGAACCATAAACAATGTGGCAACTACAGTTACGTCTTTTCCCTCCCTTTTCACATCTGCAACTCCAAAAGGAATAGTGTACTCTTCTTCTGGAACCTCCCCCTCTAGGGGATACAAAAGCTTGTGTTCGCAAAAAACAACAGGATTATCGCTTCTTATGGCTGTTTTCAATAGTCCTTTTGCATCATAAGGCGTCGAGGGTACAGCCACATACAAGCCTGGAACATGCATAAACCACGCTTCTAAACTTTGAGAATGATGAGCAGCTATGTTTACTCCAGCTCCGAAGGGCGTTCTAACAACAATCGGACATTTTGCCTGGCCACCAAACATATAACGGATTTTGGCTGCTTGGTTTGCAATCTGGTCCATGGCTAGAGCGGTTAAGTCTCCGAACATTATCTCCGCCACTGGACGCATACCCGTTATTGCCGCGCCTACGGCAGCGCCTATTATGGCGGATTCGGAAATCGGCGTGTCCCTAACTCTCTCATCTCCAAACTCTTCTGCCAAACCTTTTGTAACTTTGAAGGCTCCACCCCAATATCTGCCAATGTCCTCGCCTAAAAGAAAAACTCTAGAATCTCTTCGCATTTCCTCTCTTAACGCCTCTTTTAATGCTTCCCTATAAGCTATCTTTCGCATTCACATCTTCCTCTTTTTAAGCGTAAACGTCCTCCAAAGCCTCTTCAGGGCTTGGAAGGGGACTTTCCATGGCGAACTTAACTGCTTCCTCAATTTTGCCTAAAACCTCTTTCTCAATCTGTTGAATTTCAGTTTCACCCAAAATATTTGCGTGTAACAGCTTTTCCTTAAACCGTTTAATCGGGTCTTTAGCAAGCCAAGCTTCCACCTCTTCTTTAGGCCTATACTTTGCAGGGTCAATCCGCGAATGCCCCTTATGCCTGTAAGTTTTACACTCAATTAATGTTGGGCCTTCACCTTTTCTAGCTCTTTCCACAGCCTTGCGTGCAGCCTCATACACCGCCAGCACGTCGTTTCCATCTACAACTACGCCGGGTATTCCGTAGGCTGCGGCTCTGTCTGCCACGTTTTCTATGGCCATGGCTATGGACTGCCGCGTTCCCATAGCGTAAAGGTTGTTTTCGCATATGAAAAGTACTGGAAGCTTCCAGATGGACGCCATGTTTATTCCTTCGTGAAATGTTCCTTGGTTGGAGGCGCCATCACCGAAGAAGCATGCTGCAACTTGGTCTGTATGTCTGAGTTTTATGGAGAGTCCTGCTCCGACTGCTATGGGTATTCCAGCGCCTACAACGGCTGTTGCGCCTAACATTCCTATGCTGAAGTCTGCTATGTGCATGGAGCCTCCTTTTCCCTTACAGTAGCCAGTTTTTTTGCCTAAAATCTCTGCCATTGTCCGTTTTAAGTCAGCTCCTTTTGCAATGCAGTGTCCATGTCCCCTATGCGTGCTTGTGATGTAGTCGTCTCTTCTGAGATTGCTGCACACGCCGACGGCTACGGCTTCTTCTCCAGCGTAAAGGTGAATTGTGCCTGGAACAAGGTTTTGAGCGTATAATTCGAAGACTTTCTCTTCGAAAAATCTGATTTCAAGCATTTTTCTATACATTTCAACAAGCTTGTCTTTCGGTAAATTGAGTGTCAACCATACTCACCAATCGTGCTGAATTGACTCTATAACCCATAACGTCATATATTTTATTTGTTATCAACGTGAACAGCATAAACCATATAGAATTATAGAGCAAATAAATAATAAGGAGTTTAGATGCAGAAATCCTACTCACGATTATTAGGCATTGTAGGAAAACCTAACGTAGGCAAATCCACCTTTTTCAGCGCAGCAACTTTGGCGCCGGCTGAAATTGCAAGCTACCCCTTCACAACAATAAAACCCAACAGAGGAGTCGGCTACGTAAGAACTCCATGTGTTCATGAAGAGTTCGGCGTAAAAGACAACCCGGTTAACTCTCTCTGCCTCGACGGAGTAAGACTCATTCCAGTAGAATTCATTGACTGCGCTGGACTTGTGCCCGGAGCTTGGCAGGGCAGAGGCTTGGGCAACCAGTTCCTAGACGAAATCAGAAAAGCAGACGCCCTAATCCATATAGTTGACGTTTCCGGAGGAACAGACGCGGAAGGAAGAATCTGCAAAATAGGCGAACATGACCCCCTAGAAGATGTGAAATTTTTAGAAAATGAAATAACCATGTGGATGGCAAACATACTGAAAAAGGACTGGCCAAAAATTGCTAGAACCGCTGAAGCTGAAGCAAAAGATTTGCTTTCCATGCTGGAGGAAAGGCTAAGCGGTTTAGCAATAAAAAGGCATCATATTTTTGAGGCTATCAGAAAAACGGGGTTAAACGCTGAAAAACCAGTATCTTGGAGCGAAGAAGAATTCCTAAAGTTCGTTGATACTCTTAGGCAAATTGCCAAGCCCATGCTTATAGCAGCTAACAAAATAGATATGCCAAATGCTGAAGAAAATTTGGAAAGGCTGAAGAAATCAAATTACATTGTTGTTCCATGCTGCGCCGAAGCAGAACTCGCCCTCAGAAGAGCTGCAGAAAAACAATTAATAAATTATAGGCCTGGAGACTGCAATTTTCAAGTTTTGCATCCAGAAAAGCTTACTGAAAGTCAAGCTAAAGCCTTGGAAACTATAAGAGAGAAAATTCTGCTTAAATACGGGTCTACCGGCGTCCAAGACGCTGTAAACATGGCTTTCTTCAAACTCTTAGGAATGATAACAGTCTATCCAGTTGAAGATTTAGAGCATCTCGCAGACCACAACGGGAGAGTATTACCAGACGCTTATTTGGTGCCTTATGGAACAACAGCCCGCCAGCTAGCTTACATAATCCACACGGAACTTGGAGAAAGCTTCATTTACGCCGTGGAAGCCAGAGAGAAAAAGAGAGTTGGAGAAGACTACATCCTTAAAGACAGAGACGTAATATCCATAATAAGCGCCAAAAAACGTGCCTAGACCTTCACGCGCCAAAACGTCTTTTACGCTTCTGAAAAGTTCTCACAGCCCTTAACAAGTCGATAAGCCTAAAATCAGGCCAGTAAACGTCTAAAAAGCAGAGTTCGCTGTAGGCTGATTGCCAAAGTAAAAATCCGCTTAGACGTTCTTCCCCTGACGTTCTGATTATCAGGTCTGGGTCTTGCTTAGGCATATGCGACGTATACAAGTGTTGCTCAAACAGTTGTTCATCAATTTTTTCTGGGCTTAGTTCTCCTTCCTTAACCTTTTCAGCAATTTTTCTTGCGGCATCCGCGATTTCAGCTCTACCGCCATAGGCAAAGGCTATGTTCAAAAAGTGCTTGTCATAGTCGTGTGTAGCCTTTTCCACTTCAGAAATCAGTTGCTGCAAGTTTTTTGGAAGCAGGCTAGTCCTACCGATTACTTTGACGTGGACTTCGTTCTTGTGTATGCGTTCGTCTGTCAAAATTTTACGAAATTCTTCCTCTGCAATGCGCATGATTTCTTCAACTTCGTTTTTAGGGCGGTGAAAATTTTCTGTGGAAAAAGAGTAAAGCGTAATGGATTTGACGTCAAGCTTCAAACACCAATCCAGCAACTGCTCAACCTTTTCGGCGCCTTTCTCATGTCCAAACCAAGGGTTAAGATTCTTTTCTGAAGCCCACCTGCGGTTTCCATCCAAGATTATAGCTATGTGTTCTGGCTTAACACCGTTTTTAACTTGGTGCCAAAGCCACTTCTCGTAAAGCTTGTAAACACCTATCGTCGAAAGGAAAGCCCTAAACATCTACTTGAACCTCGCGTCTCTAAGAGCGTTGGCACATGGGCATTTGCCTTCTCTAGGAGTAGGTAAAACTCGTATTGTTTCAATTAAAATTTGCTCTATTTTCGGCATAATCTGTTGGCAAATCTTCGAAACTTCAAGGGCTGTTAACCGCTCTTGTATGCCCGCAGCCATGTTAGAAACATAACAAAGGCTAGCATAACACATTTCCAACTCTCTAGCCAAAACAACTTCTGGAACTCCGGTCATTCCAACAATGTCGCAGCCTAAACGTCTAAACATTTCGATTTCCGCTGGAGTTTCAAAGCGTGGTCCTTCTGTGCAGACTAGAACAGCCTTGTCCCACACCCGCAACCCGAGTTTTTTAACGGTTTCCACCAAAATTTTTCTGATTTCTGGACAGTAGGGCTGCGAGACATCAACGTGTGTAACTGGAGCTTCATCATAAAAAGTTGTACATCTAAGTTTTGTAAAATCGACAAAATCGTGGGGCATCACTAGATCAGCGGGTTTAAACTTGTGGTTTATGGCGCCAACCGCGTTAACTCCTATAATTCTTTCTACACCAAGCTCGTGTAAAGCATAAACGTTTGCCCTATAGTTTATTCTATGGGGCGGTGTTGAATGCTCTAGTCCATGTCTAGGGAGAAAAGCCACGTTTTTTCCGTCGATTTTTTTAACGGAGATTGGCGGCGGTATTCCGTAAGGTGTTCCAACATACAGTTGCTCTGCACCCTTAAACAAGGTTTCAAAACCAGTGCCGCCAATAATAGCGATTTTAGCCTTCTTTAAGCTCTTCAATTTCCTCTTCAGTCTCCTTCCTGAAAAATCCTTTAGCTGACCTGTGAATGACTATGACAACTAGAATTGAGGCTACCCCTATAAGAACTCCTACAACAACCGCGAAGATGAGCCTTTCGTAGTCTCCTCCAGTCAATGCAAGAGCCGTTCCATCCAAAATTTGCCTAGACCACGCAATAGTCACAATCAAAGCAGCGTTTCGCAATAATCTAGCATCCCGCTCAAGATACCAACGTATCGCCCTTCCTAAAAGAACTACACACACGCCTACAATTAAAAGGTCCATAGCTCCTTGAATGAAATATCCAGCAATTTGAGGAAAAATGGTAAGCCATCCAGCTAAATCTGGTGGTGTTGGAATCTTTGAGGCTGCATTTGTCCATCCTAAGTAGACGCCGATAAATACGCATAATATTCCAGCGACTGTGGAGAAGTTTGAAATTTGCACCTGTAAAGGTGGAGGAGAATATTCTCTCGTCCACTGAATAAAGTCTTTAGCCATTTTATCGACGCCGAAGCCTTTGACGAGCATGAATACGCTTAGGACGAAAACGAAAGCTATCCAGTAGTAGTAAAGAAGATTGAAGACTGTTAAGATTCCTAAAATTAGCAAGAGTAAACCGGGTAAGCCTAAAGCTATTCTAGAATACCGCGGATTTTCCACAATCATTTTAAGATATTTTGTAAACAATGCGGCTGTTTCTTCTATAGATTCGCTGTGTTTTACTACGATTCGCCTTACAGAGGAGACGGGAACTCTAGACTCTATAAGGGGTAAAACTACTTCGTCTGAATAGCCATCTGTAACCAGAATAACTTCATTTGCAGAAAATGTGCCTAGAAGCTCGTTTAATTCTGAAACTATCTTTCTGTCAGCGCCCACTCCACCCAGTTCTGAACCCGCTATTGTGGCTATTTCAAAAACTTCGTCTGGTTTACCTTCGCCTATTAAGCGGTCGTATAGGCGTATTGCTTCAAACATGGCGTTTGCATCTGGTTCTTCAGGGTCTTTTAAGGCTAGGGCGACGGCGGCGTTAAGGTTTTCTTCTCTTCCAACAACAGGAGTTTTTACTTCGGCTTTGGTTCCTAAATCGCCATCTCTATCCACACACAAAATAAGAATTCTTTTCTGTTCTTTCTCTTCGCTTTCTTCTTCTGCAGTCATCAATTATCTGTTCTCTAATAACTATTTATACATATTTTAATTTAATCTTGAGTGTTCGTTTCGTCTTTTGCGAGGAGTTGAAATTCTTCCCAGCTCAGCTTTTCTCCGCGTTTAAACTTTTCTTTAGCTTGTTTTTCAAGTTTTTCCCGGAGAGCCTTTTCTTTCTTCTTTTTCTCTTTTTCCTCTTCTTTTCGAATTTGGTCTTTAAGCTTCTTTATCTGCTGGGAAATTTCAGCTATTTCTTTTTGTATAGGGTTTATTTTCTCTCTTACTTGGAGAAAAATTTTGTGAAGTTCGTCTGCTTTGGTCTTAATTTTTTTGGCTTCACCAATTTTTTCCAGCATTTTCTGGTGGATTTGCTGGCTTTTTTCTGCTGTTTCTAATATTTTTTGGTGGCAGAGTTCTCTTCGGGCTTCTAAAGCCTTTATTTCTGTTTGTAATTCCAAAATTTTATTGGTTGTTTGACTGATCTTTTTCTGTACGTTCAGCTGGGTCTCCAGCTTTTTTACTTGTTCGACCAGTTCTTTTTCCTGTTGTAAGGTTAGGGAGGATGTTTGAATTTCCCATTCTATGCTTTCAATTTTTTTCTCCAATTCTTTTGCGGTTTTTGCGGGTTTTTTCTCTTTTAAAACTTTTAATTCTTGCCTTAGGCTTTTTATTTCTTCAATTTTTTCAACTATTTCTTTTTGCAGGTTTTCTCGCTGCTGTTTTAGTTTTTTAACATTTTTGTTAAGTTTGTCTCTTTCACTTTTAATTTCGTTTATTTCAGCCCTTAGCTTTTTGACTTTCTCGTTAAGCTTGTTTCTCTTTTCAGCCCATTCGGCGGCTTCTACGTTAAGCTGTGATTTTTGCTCTTTCAAAGTTTGAAGTTTTTGGTTTAATTCTTCTATTTGGCGCGTTGACAACTGTTTTCCTCTTTTCTCTTTGTCCAATTTATAATCTGTTTGATTAAGTTTATTCCGTCGCTCTTTGTGAAGAGGGGCAGATTCCAGTTTTCTTTTATCTTCCATCTAAGGATAAGGCATTTTTCAGTTTTCTTCGTGGAAGGCTTCTTGTACACGAGGATTCCTCTTCTCTGCCACAGTGGTGTTTTAGCCAAGTTTATGCCTTGCCTAAAAACTATCTCATGGATTTCCTTGGTTTTCAGTCCCTTAAGCTTTTTTGAAACTTCTTTGGGTTTATAGCCCATTTTGTTTAAAATCCAGTAGGCGTAGGCGTTGTTGTGGTTTCTCCAAGTATCAGTTTGCCTCCAAGCCAAATATTCAATTACTTTCTCTTGGCTTGTCAAGGCGACAATACGAGAATCAAAAGAGACTGCGGCATTCTTCTTGAAATATTTTTTAAGTTTTAAAGTGAAAGTGCTTGAGATTAAGCCTGCTAATACTGAGTTGATTTTTTCAATTCTTCCACAAAAAGGAGCTTTGTTTAAGAATAGAATGTTTAGTTCGTCGCTTGCAACATAGATTAGAGCTGGACTGAAGCCTTTTCTGTAAAGGATTTTCCCAGAAGAAACCATGCATTTTGCGAATTTTTCGTCAAAGGGCTTTTCAGTTTTCAGGTTTTCTGAGAGTTTTCGGAATTTCCATCCGTCTAATCTTACAAAGAAGGGAGTTTCGGGAGGAACACGGGTTTGTGCAAAAATTTCGTGTTGATGCAAGTTTTGGAATTTATTCAAGGATGATTCTTGCATCGACGGTTTTTGCTCCCTTTTCATAGACCATTATGGGGTTGAGGTCAAGCTCTTTAATCTCTTGATGTTCCATAACCAGCCTTGAAGTGTTCTGGATAATTTTTACAATCGTTTCTATATCGGCTGGAGGCAAATTCCTATACCCTTTAAGCAGCGGGTAAGCTTTAACCTCCGTAATCATTTCGCGAGCTTCATCCTCTGTTACTGGAGCCACTCTGAAAGTTACATCTTTTAAGACCTCTACAAAAATGCCCCCTAGACCAAACATTAAGGCGGGTCCAAACTGCGGGTCTTTTATGGCGCCTACTATGACTTCTGTAGAAGAGGGAGCCATTTCCTGGATGAGCACACCGACGATTTTGGCTTTCGGCTTATGTTTCTTAACGTTTTCTAGAATCTGCTTGTAAGCATTTTTCACATCTTCAGTTGTTTTTAGATTAACTATGACGCCGCCGACGTCTGATTTGTGAATTACGTCTGGCGAAACAACTTTTAAAACAACAGGATAGCCTAGTTCTTTTGAAAACTTGACGGCTTCAGCCTCGTTTTTTGCAACCTTAAACTTTGTAACGGGAATGTCATATTCCATGCAAACTGTTTTGGCTTCAGGCTCAAGCAAAAACTTTCTTTCTTCCTTATAAGCTTCGTTTATTATTTCCGAAGTTCTTGTCAATTTAGTAGCCTCAAGCAATTGATGGATGTTAATTTAAAAATTATAATTTAAATTCTTTTAGTCTATTTACCCATTTTTAATATGATGTGCACGTCCACTTGTATGTTGCATTATCTTTTAGAATCCAAGCGTCACA
>PIXZ01000028.1 GCA_003601605.1 Candidatus Bathyarchaeota archaeon | reverse complement strand
AGCCTACTCTAGGCTTTAACCCTATAGACTTGGTAACTACAGCGCCTGCTCCGTTTTCAGCTATGCTTTCTAAAGTTTCAGAAGAGTAGCCCAAGATGCCAGAAGCCAGCATGGTGGGATTAGTAAGCTTTAACCCAGCTAAATTAACGTTCAAGTTAACCAATTTTTCACCAGTCAAAGGTTTTCAGTAAAGGTTATCACTCTTATAAGATAAAGTTTAGTTCTCTAAAGTGCATTTCATGAGTGATTTTTACAAGTTTAAGGCAGTACTTTTCGACTTGGGCGGTACTCTAATAAAAACATTGGAGGCTCCAGAAATTTACCGTAAAATTTTGGAAGTTTATGGAGTGAAGGTGCCAAAAATGCTGGGCTACATGCTTTGCTTCTTAACCGCAAAGGAGAAAAATTTTCAGACGTTGAAACAATCGCAAGTTTAGATGAAGTGTTATCTTACTTTTAAAGCGCTTTCATTTTTTTTCTTTTTCTTTTCTGGTTCAGGCTCGGTTTCTTCAACGCCCAAAAGCACTCTTAAGGATTTCACTTCTTCTCTAAGCATGCTTATTTCGCTTTCTAAAGCTTTAGCTTTGGCGTCTGCCACTTTCTTAAGCTCTTCAATTTCCAGCATAAGATTTTTCCTTTCAGTCTCTAACGACTTAATCTTCTCCACTAAACTTTTGAGACTACTCATAAACTTTCAGTCCTTTCTACCCTTTCCACGTTTCTAATTCTGGCTTTTAAAACACTTAAGACTTTTGTAAAAGAAAACATGTTGTGTTTGAGGTTAAGCGCATAAGAAATAGGCTTTAGCAAAGCATTAACAAATTAAACAACTATTTATTTAGACAAAACTATGAATAGTAGTGGATTCTGAGGTGAACGGTGATGAAGGCGACACTAATTGAAACTTCCTTTGGAATATTAGCCATAGACGAGAAAAACAAGCTTATAGATAAGGTTCTTTTCCCCAAAAAACCTCAGCAAACAGCAAAAGTCCTCTTGAAGATTGAAGATGGAAAACTTGTGGACGAGTTTAAAGAACTAATTAACAAGCTTAAGAAAGGCGGATATGACACTTTCATTTTTGAAAACTCCAGCATCGCCCAAAAAACTCGAGAAACCCTAAACATCAAAGTGGAAGTTTCCAAGCCTTCAAAAGCAGGAGAATTTGTCCGTTCCAACATGGAAAAAATTGCTGTAGAAACAGGGTTTGTCAGGGATGCTGAAGAATTCCGCTTGTGGACGCATAACCTTTCATTGGAAATGGCTAAAATGAGAGTTAAGGTTGCAGTGGAAAAAAGAGACCTACTAATTGCTCATGCCATTCAAACCCTTGACGACTTGGATAAAACCATAAACCTTTTCATGAGCCGCATCAGAGAATGGTACGGCGTTCACTTTCCAGAGCTTGACCGCCTACTGGATAAACATGAAACCTACGCTCGCCTAGTATTTAAACTTGGAAAAAAGGAAAACTTCACCTTGGAAAACTTGGAAAAAATGGAAATTCCAAAAGCAAAAGCTGAACGAATAGCCAAAACTTCTGAAACATCCATGGGCGCCGACCTTACAGAAACAGACCTGTCACAAATCCAAGCCTTATGCAAAAACGTGATAGAACTCTACAAACTAAGAGAAAGCCTAGAAGCTTATCTAGACAAAGCCATGGAAGAAGTGGCACCCAACACTAAAGCCCTAGTAGGCTCCCTTCTAGGAGCCCGCCTCATAGCCATCGCAGGAGGCTTAACAAACCTTGCCAAAAGACCAGCCAGCACAATTCAAGTTTTAGGGGCAGAAAAAGCTCTTTTCCGCTCCTTAAAAACCGGGACTAGACCGCCGAAACATGGAATAATCTTTCAGCATACCTATTTGCATGAAGCAAAAAAGTGGCAGAGGGGCAAAATAGCCAGAGCCTTAGCTGGAAAAATAGCCATAGCTGCTAGAACAGACGCCTTTGGAGGACGCTACATAGGCGAAGAGTTGAAGGCGGACTTGGAAAAGAGAATTGAAGAAATCCACGAAAAATACACTGAACCTTCGCGTGTAGTGGAGAAAACTGTGAAACGTGGGAAAAAGAAGAGGAGAAAGAAGAAACGTGGACGTTAAAGTTAAGCCGCACTCACGGTTTCCAGCAGTGTATCAGGTAACATTGGAAGACGGAGCCCAAAGACTAGCCACAAAAAACCTCACGCCTGGAAGAAAAGTTTATGGAGAGCGGCTCATACGCTTTAAAGGTGTTGAGTATCGCCTTTGGGACGCGTACAGAAGTAAGCTGGCGGCAGCCATTCTTAAAAACTTGGAGACTGTTCCAGTAAAGCCAAAGCATAAAGTTCTCTATTTAGGAGCAGCTTCGGGGACAACAGCCAGCCACGTTTCAGATATTGTCGGCGAAAAAGGACATGTTTACTGTGTCGAGTTTGCTGCCAGAGCCATGAGAGAGCTTGTCAACAATGTTTGCGCCTACCGTGTTAACATGTCACCCATTCTTGAGGATGCTCGTTTTCCAGAAAAGTATACCCTGTTTGTCAGCGGAAAAGTTGACTGTATTTACTGTGATGTGGCTCAACCAGAGCAAGCCAAAATTCTAGCCGACAACGCGGATGTTTTCCTTAAAAATTCAGGCTGGATTATGCTTGCCGTGAAGGCTCAAAGCATAGACGTAACTAAAGAGCCTTCAGAAGTCTACAGAATGGAAGTGAAAGTTCTTGAAAACCGAGGATTTCGCATAGAAGAGGTTGTGCATTTAGAGCCTTATGATAAGGCACACGCCATGATTGTAGCGCAGTTCCGATAAGGCAGCCACGTCTCTTGCGAGTGTATCAATCTTATAGAAGATAAGTATACTTTATATTCAACCACGAGGTCTTCTTTTATGTGAGAGCGGATGAGCCGTGAGGAGAGGGAGAGAGCTAGGTCTCCGGAAGAAGTGTTGAAAGAGGCAGGTTTTAGGATTTCTGAAAGATGCTGCGCAAGACCCAGCTGCTTCGACTATGCAGCTAGAAAGGGAAAAAGACTTATTTTATTTAAATTTCAGCCTGAAATAAACGGTTTCTCTCCAGAAGATTCGCAAGAGCTTGAAGCAATTTCCAGAGTGGTTTCTGGAGTCTCTCTTCTCATAAGCAAGAAGACACGGGAAAAATTCTTGGAAGACGACACAGTTTATACGAGATACAACGTTTGGGCAGTAACTCCTAGAACCTTTGAAAATATGATTCTGCGGAACACGTATCCGCTGATACAGGCGGGTCCAGGAGGCTACTATGTGGAAATAGATGCGGTGGCTATCAGAAGGCGGAGGCAAGAGTTAGGTTTGTCTGTGGGTGAGATGGCTGAAATGATTGGAATTTCACGTCGAACTCTTTATGGCTACGAGCGGGGTATGGCGAAGGCTTCAGTTACAGTTGCTTACAATTTAATATACACTTTGGGGATTCCAGTTGCCAAGCCCATAAACATTTTCGAAACGGCAAGAGTGCAACGCAAATGTTTCCTTTTAAGAGCGAAAAGAGCCATAGTAAAACACAAGTTTCTCCATAAAATCTTAAAACGATTCACCCGTTGCAATGTAACCACTGTTAGAAAGGCTCCTTTCGACTTCATTCTTGATGTTCCAGAAGAAGAAATGAGGGTTATAGGCGGGGTGGCTGGCAGTAAAGAGCGGGAAATCGACAGAAGGGTGGATGAAATCATAAGTGTCAGCAAGATTCTTAACGCGCGTCCAATTTTTGTGACGAATGGGCGGAAACCCTCTAACAAGGATATTCCATGCGTTTGTAGCAAAGAATTTTCTAAAATCAAAAAACCAGAAGACATAATCTATTTGGTCTAAACTAATCTTGTTTGGTGTGAGTCTTTTTCTTTTTTGGCTTTTTTAGCTGGCTTCCACGACTTTCTAACAAAATCTGGATACTCCCCAAACTTTTCCAAACACTGCCTAAGAAATTCTATAGTTTTCTTGTCAGTGGGATAGCCACATCCAAAGTCTCCATAAACCTTCTTTAGTTCTCGAATTTCTCTGTCCCTTTCAACCTTGGCGATTATGGAAGCTGCGGAAACTATGGGATATTTTCTATCAGCTTTATGTTCTGAAACTATCTTAACTTTGAAGGATAGGTTTTCAAGAATGTGCTGTTTAAATCGTTCTTCCAAAACATCCGAGGCATCCACGTAGGCTATGTCAGGCTTAAGCATCTCTATAACTTTCGCCATGGCTTGCGCCTCCAACCTGTTAAGCTTATGCAACTTTCGCCCTTTCTCTACAACTTTGTCAATTTCCCTCGGCGAAAGCTTCACCACACCATACTTCTGAGCAACCCTCTTTACTTCCAAAGCAAGCCTTTCACGGCTCTGCGGAGACAAAACCTTGGAGTCTTTAACGCCTATCTCAACAAGCTTTTGAAGGTCATTCTCTCTCATCATGACGCCTGCTATGACTAACGGACCTATCAGCGAGCCACGTCCTGCGTCGTCAACACCAGCTACAAGCAAGAAACACACCTTTCACCAAACATTTAGAGATTCAAACCTATAACACTTTATTTACGCTTAACAATCTATGCTAAGCCAAGTTCCATTTTAGCCAAGAGAATTTCCTTCTCCGACAACCTTCTCGGATAATTGTATAATGGACCGCTAGGTTTTTCGTTGTAGTAGGGGCGGTTACAGTTTGGGCATCCAGAAGTGAGAAAAGGTTTTCCGCCTTCAACAATGGAGAGCAAAGTTTCTCGGTTAACCCCGAAATCCACAATGCAACCATTCTCGTCAAAACGCATGTTTTCGTATCTTGCCATTCCGTTAACTATAAGGTGTCTTGCTGTTTGGATTCGCCTGTACTTTTCAATGGGCGGTTGAGGATTGTTCTCTAAAACTGTTCCAGCAATGGGTGTAAAAGCAAAAAGGGCTGGTAAGACTCCCATGTCAACGCATTGCTGAATCGTTTCAACCATTTCTCTTTCTGTTTCGCCTAAACCCACAATCAAGTGAGTGCTAACCTTGCCCTTTCCAAAAATCTTCACAGCTTCATCTAACAATCGAAACTGTTTCTTCCATACGTAAGGACCACCTGCAAGGGTTCCCTTAACCTTGTCGAAAAGCGGTTCTGTGGCAGCATCCAATGCAATGCCCACTCTTTCAACTCCCGCCTCTGCCAACAGCCTTAAATTTTCTTTGTTTAAAGGCTGACATGATATGGATATAGGTGCATTAACTCTATGGCGTATTGCCTTCACGAACGCTAAAAGTTCTGTGAAAACTTCTGGATAGTTTAAAGCTTGAATGCAAATCCGCTTTATTTTTCCGTCAACTACAGCTTTTTCTAAACTTTCAATCACTCGCTGTGTAGGGAATACAGGCCATGAAATCCTTGAAAGCATGTCCGCTCTGCTGCTGCTTTCTCTGGCTTGGGGACAGAAACCGCAGTTTGCAGTGCATTTTCCCCTTCTATAAGTCATTAGATAGGCTGTTGTGGGTGCAGCATCAAGTTTTCCTTTTATAAGCCCAATAACTATGGCGGTGCCTAGGGATACACGAATTTTTGTAGGCAGTTTTTCCATGTTAGTCATTATTGCTCGCTTAGACTGGCTATTCTTAAATTAGATGCGTTTTTCTCTTTAAAATATCTGTGTGGCAGTTTTGAACTAAATATTTGAGATTCATAAATGATTTATCCAAAATTTTTGAAACAGAGGGTGAAGGGCGTATGTAAGATGCGTAGATCAAAACTTGAATCCTACGAAGACATTTTAGGAGCCTTGGTAAAGAAGCCTTTAGACCTTGACAGCCTAGCCTACGAAGCAGATATGGACTGCACTCTTCTTATAAAGCGTTTAGAGTCCCTGATTAAGTACGGGCTTGTGGAAGAGCGTCTTTCCAGCAGAAAGGTGCGTTATGCGATTACTGAAAGGGGTATAGCTGTTCTAAAAAACCTAAATTTTAGGAAGTACATGGAGAAAATTGTTAACGCTGTCAGAGTTATGGATGACGCGTTGCAGGTTATTCCATCCATTTCCAGACGAGAAAACACTGAAAGCGAATAGGCTGTTGAATGAAAACTGTTAAATAATCTTCAGAGGCTCTCTCCTACGAAAAGCTAATGAGCCAACTGTCTCCTGAAAACCTTTGGCAAATGAAAGAAAAAGAACTGGTAGAACTGTTAAATTCGCATTTCCACCGATCTAAACATGGAAAAATCCGTTTTTACGCTCCAAGCTTCATGTACTACCGCACAAGCTATTTTTGCTCCTCTCCGCAGCATTTTCCAACAATTTCCGTGACAGGCAAGGGATGCGCGTTAAAATGTAAACACTGCGGTGGAAAAGTTTTGGAAACCATGTATCCTGCCACAACCCCTGAAAAACTGTTAGCGTTATGTAAGGAGCTTAAAGATAAAGGCGCGTTAGGCTGCCTGATTAGTGGCGGATGTTTGCCAGATGGTTCTGTTCCGCTAAACAATTTTGTTAACGTTATTAGAAAGGTTAAAGAAGAGTTAGGTTTGACGGTTTTTGTCCACACTGGAATTATAGATTTTTCCGCAGCAAAAAGACTTAAAGACGCTGGGGTTGACGCGGCTTTAATCGATATTATCGGCTCGGATGAAACCATAAAAGAAATTTACAATTTAGACGTAACCATTGAAGATTACGAAAATTCTTTAAAAGCCTTGAACGATGCGGAAATACCCTTTGTCCCCCACGTAATTGTCGGTCTTCACTATGGACGGTTGAAAGGCGAATTACAAGCCTTAAAAATAATACGCAAATACAAGCCTTCCGCCATAGTTGTTATTGCTTTTATGCCTATCCACGGAACCGCCATGGCGAAGGTTACACCGCCAAAACCCTACGACATAGCAAAAGTCTTAATCATTGCAAGACTAATGTTCCCCAAAAAACCTTTAGTTCTTGGATGTATGCGACCAAAAGGTTCACATCGCATAGAAACAGATATTCTCGCTATAAAGGCCGGAGTGGACGCCATAGCCTTCCCCTCAGAAGAAGCCATAAAATTCGCTGAAAACCAGGGTTATAGTATAAGTTTTTCCTCGTTTTGTTGTGCCCAAATCTATTCAGACATGTTAACGGGTTCTAAAGGCTGAATATTTTAAAGAATTTATGATATCATTTTTCAGTTTTGAATAGCAAGCACTTAGCCTTTTAGCGTCTTTTTTAGCCATTCCTAGGCGTATAAGCTCTTTTTCAAAGGCTTTTCTTGCCTTACGCACATTCCACCCTAAAGTAAGCCATAAAACCAAAAGAAAAAGCAATAAGCGGGCTCCGTGGAGAACAATGCTAATTATGCTGGTAATCTTCATTTTCTCAATGCCCTTGAGATTCGACTAAAACTGGAAGCTTATTCTTCCTCTTCTTCCTTTTTCTGCAGTCTTTTTTCAGCAAGCTTTTCCTTAATCTTCCTTGAAATCTCCTCTTCCAATTCTTTGCCCTTTATTCCCTTTTCCCCGCTTATAGCTCTCTTCATAACTTCTCCAAGGCTTGTGAAAGTGGATATGTAACCTTCAGTCATTTTAACCGCCACTTCCTCTGGCATGCCAGCCTCTTTCAACTCTTTATAGAAAGATGCTGCAGCCCTGCCCATGTCTCTTCCCGCTTCTTCGGAGAAGACGCTGGCGATTATCCCCTTTATCAGGGCTGGAACTTCCTTGGAAACTACGCTTAAAACTTCTCTTAACTCTTCAACGTCCTCGGTTTCTCCTTTTTCTTTCTTTTCCTCTTTTTCTCCAATCATTTCGTTTTCACCTCCATTTTACTCTGCTATTGTAGCAATTAACGGTTTTGGAAACCGCGCAAATATTTCAGTGCTTGGCTTTTTCGAAATTCCATTTCCACCAAGACATCGGACAATTGTCTGTCGAAATAGGCATGTTCTTCTTGGGCTTTTAAACGTTTTAACTTGGGTTTTTGATTTTTCGTTGTTATTCCGAAGAGCTTATCTAACAGGTTGTTTGCGCCATTCTTCACATATGTTCCTACATTATTCCAGTTCATTCTTCCACCTCCATGAATAGTAAAGGTGTGGCTACTGCAGTTATTTATTATGAGAAAAAGTGGTCAAACATGCGGTCACTCTGCAAGCTGATAGGTGTTTCCATAGCCTCTCACACGCTTGACAATTCCTTCTTTTTCTAGACGCTTCACTCTCTCCCTTACTATTCGTCTGGAAGCTTTTCCGCGCATTTTTCGAACTTGACGGGTGATTGCAGATATGTTTAGCTTTTCATACACAGCCAAAGCTTGGACTATGCATCTTGAAATGTCATCTTGGACAACCCATTTCCTTTTTAAGTGTTTTTCAGCTGTTTTTAGGCGGGCTGCCAGTTTTAATGGTTCGCCATATAATCCTATTCCAGCGCGGCTTAACCGTAGATAAGGCGCAAACTCTGCGTATTCTGGGTTGTTGATTATTAGGGTTTCAAGGGCTTCCAGCCTTTTAATTATTAAATCTAGTTTTTTGCTGAGTTCTTCTATGCTTGAGCCGTTCTTGCCAGATTTTTTGTTATGCTTTTTTGCCATGTTTTTCAGTTCTTTTATTGTTGTGGTAAATTGATAAAGTGTTTGCCCCTTTTCGAAGAGTTTCGAAGCGCGAATTTTCACAAACGAATGGTTCTACGGCTTATTTGTTGAATGTGAAGAAGCCTTTAACATTTTGAAGCCTACAACAATGGACCAAACGGAAGCTGAAAGAGATGAAAGGGTTTCGGGAATTGCTACGCCCTTTCCGAAGGGTATTGTCCAGTGTATTATCCACACGAGGGCTGCAATCAAAGCTACGAGAAAAGTGAAAACTCCAAGCCTCGCGTTTCCCGTTTGGGTAAAGGCGGCGCTGAAAGAAAACATTGCCAAGGGTGAAAATACAAAGAAGGCAACCGAGACGTAAAAGTGTATTTCTCCAAAATTTTCGGGAAAAACTCCAATAGCGGTAAGAGCTAAAGCCGCTAGAACAAATAGTAAACCACCAATTTTTCCCGTTGCTTTTTCGTTCAGAAACCTGAACAAGCCCGTAGCAAACACCAATGTTAAGATTCCTGCAATTATAAGACCTGAATTGAACAGCACTGATGTGATGCCTTTCACGACACCTAAGTCGCTTAAAGCATTGTCGGTCCAGCTGAAGGGTGGATAATAATTTATTGCCAGTAGAATAAACGTGTAAGCAATTATTGGAGTTATTATGCCGCATACGCCAGAGATTTTAAGCCATATAGCGTTTTCTGAAGCCATGTTCGCAATTCCCTTCCAACGGGTTTAGAAGTGTTTCTCTTTGCTGGTTTAAAAGTTTTCTTAAGTGAAAATGGAAAGTATTAAAAATCTAAAGTGTAAGAGTTTATGGCAAGGTTGAGGAAAATGGCAAAGGTAAAAGTTGATAACGATAAATGCACTGGATGCGGCACCTGTGTTGAAGTTTGCCCCGTAAACGTTTTTGAACTTAAAAATCTGCCAGAATACCCTGACACTCAAAAGTCTGTCCCAGAACGGGAAGAGGATTGCATCGCGTGTATGGCGTGTGTGACGTCCTGCCCAACAGAAGCTATAACTGTTGAAGAGTAAAATTGCTTGTTAGGTTACGTTGCTTGGAACATATGCTCTAAGCCTTTGCAGAGACCTTATTTTCTCTTTATTCCCTAATTTTGCTTCTTGTATTGCATGTTTTAGCATTTGGATGGATTTGTCCATGGCTTTTCTGTTTACTGGATATGGCACACCGTCCTTTCCGCCGTAAGCAAAGGAATATTTTACTGGGTCTTTCCAGCTTGGTTTTTTGCCGTAGATGAGTTCTGCTATTAGGGCTAGTCCTCTCACGGTTGCTGGTCCTATGCCCTTAACCGCTAATAGTTCTTCGTAGTTGCGAGGTTGGAACTCGTAAGCTTCTTGTAAGGCTTTCCAGTTTATGTTTCTTGGCATGGATAAAACGTCTATGGGGTATTCTTTCCACGCGGTTTCTGCGGTTTTCGGCATCCATTCTTGCAAGGATTTTTGGTATGCTGGTCTTATTGAAAGGAGCATACGCATAACTTTTCTAGGCTTCTCTTTGGCTATGTCCACGGAAACTTTTCTGCAGTTTTCGCTTTCTTTGGCTGTCATATTTAAGGCGACTTCACGTTTTGCTTCGCCCACTATTGCATCGTGGGGTTCAACAACAAAGTTTTGAACGTTTTCTGAAAGCCAATGGTAACGCCTAGCGGTGCGGTCTTGGGGGCACATGCCCTGCTGGATAACCGCCCAGTTTCCGTTTTCCGCCACAAAAAAGGCGTGATGATAAAGTTGGTAGCCTGCTTGAATAGCCGTGTTGTCAACTTTAGCGCTCATCTTGCTTGCATAACGTAAAGCGTCCACCTTATCGTTTGAAAAGCCGAACTTTTCGCCTACACCTTCAATTTCTAGGGGGGCTTGCCGTGAAAATCTGCCTTTTCCACCGCAAACCGCCAAGCCGTGCTCTTCTGGCACAATTGCCTGTTTTAAAACGCCTGTAACAACGGTGGTTACGCCTGAAGAGTGCCAGTCATAGCCTAAAACACAGCCTAAAGCTTGAAACCAGAAGGGGTCTGAAAGGCGTTTAAGGAATTCGCCTGTGCCATACTCGTCTATAATAAGGGTGGTTATTTCTTTGGCTAGTTTGCGCATGCGAACAACTAACCATTTGGGAGCCTTACCGTAATGGAGTGGAAGCTTTGCTACGCCCGTTCTCTGCATGGTTTGTGTTGCCCGTTTATTATGGTATGTTTCTTGTTGTATTTTTGTCTTGTTTACAAATGAGAATTTAAGGTCTGCCGTGTTGCTAAAGTGGGTACCCCCCTCCCCTTCTAGTTTTTATGCTTGTTAGGCAGAACTTTTAGTAGGTGTCCTTCGCGGTCTATTTCTCCTCTGCGAATTCTTGTAGTGGATATTGGCGCGTGATTTTCCGAAGGAACCATTTCTATAACAACTATGTTAAGTGGCGCTAGTCCTCGCCTCTTTCTCTCTTCATTTATTTTTATCGCCATAGGCTCGGTTTCACGGCTAACTACTAGGGCGTCTAGGCATCCTTCAGACAATGTTACTCCAAAAGGGTCGTTTAACGGCATAATCTCCACTCTGCTTAGCAGTTTTCTTTCTTGCAGAAACTTTTTCAGCTCTTCCAGTCTCTGCTCGTAAGGAGCCGTAACGTGGGGTTTGCTCAGGCTTTCAACAAGCCTGTCAGAGCATAACCCTATTAAGACATGTTCTCCAACTTCAAAAGCTTTCAATAGCAAGGTTCGGTGTCCCTTATGAAACTCGTCGAATGTGCCGCCTACAGCCACGGTTTTAAATTTTTTCTGCAACGCCCTTCTCATCCCAGCAGCCTTGCACCTTGAGTGGCAACTTGCGCTACGAGAATCTTTTCTTGTGGCAAAACCTTCTTAAAAGCTTGAACTACGTTTTCAGCGTTTTCTGATGTTGTTAGGGCGTGAACTGCCTCGCCAACCATGTTTTGAGCCGCGCCCAACGCTCCAGCCTCATCCGCCAACAGCATCAATTTCCTAACATTTTCAGTGATAAAACCCGTTTTCTCGGCAAATTCCCGGCAGCAAGCCAAAAAGTTCTCAAGAGAAGGCTCTGCAAGAATCTTCTCCAAGGTTTTTCTCCCCCACTTGTTGACGGCTAAACGCTTTTCAGCCGAAGACAAAATTTCTCTGGTGGATATTGAACCGAAAGTTCCAGCTACAATCACATAATCCTCAGATATGGGAATGCGGTCTATGACGGCTACGCCGGG
This sequence comes from Candidatus Bathyarchaeota archaeon, assembly GCA_003601605.1. Taxonomy (GTDB): domain Archaea; phylum Thermoproteota; class Bathyarchaeia; order Bathyarchaeales; family Bathycorpusculaceae; genus PIXZ01. Next base: position 1,663 of record PIXZ01000028.1, on the reverse strand, counting down.
AGCACCAGGCTCCAAGGTTAGTATGCAACCGCCAATCATTAAGGGTCCAACCGTACCTAAACCTGTTTTACATTGGATTTCTGCAGCGTGGGCTATTCTGCCAAGCTCATTATAAGTTAGGCTTAAACCTAAGGCTTTTGAAAGGGCTAAAGCTGTGGTTAAGGCTCCTGCTGCGCTTGAGCCAAAACCAGCGCCAATAGGCACATCCACCTTATGCTTAACTATAACAGCGTGTTTTTCGCTTGTTTTTTCCAGTAGCGTTTGAACAACTGTTCGGGTTGTTTCCGCTTCCGGCGCAACTTTTCCGTTAATGAAAACTTTTACAGAGTTTTCTTCCGCTTCTGTCAAGGCTACTTCCGTTAAGACCCCCTTTTTTATTCCGAAGCCTCCGCCTCTGGCGCCTATCCGCTCTAGGCTGGTTACTGATTTTCCATTTTCTGTCTTATCGCAGATTTCAAAAAAACTTGAAATTCCAGCAGGGCTGAATGCTTTTGAAACATTGTTCAAGGCTTTTTCCCTTAGGTTTCGGTTTTCTGTGAGATTTTTAGGGATGGATAGGCCTTATAGCAGGCTTTTATTATCGGAGGGCCGAGGAGGAGTATGAATGGGATTTCTGTTGCGAAAGTCCAAACGAATATTATTGGTATGAATGATGCTGGAATAGGTGCTTTAAAATAGCCTTGGGGCGAAAAGAATACTTGACTGTAAGCCCAAACAACGATGGCTATTATTGCGCTTCCAACGCCTAAACCTGTTATTGCCCCGACACCGTAGTTTTTCCATTCAGGCCAGAATTTTGCCACACTCATCATTATGAATATGCTTGCAACCACAGTTGCAATGAATAAAAGAATTATTTCTGAAGACGACAATGCGAAGCTGAAGTAAGCCATGGATTCTGTTGGAAGCAATATTGTGGGTAAGAGAAGACCGGCTGCTATCGTTATGCTGCCTATAATTGCGCTTGTGCTTGTTTTTTTCCAACTAAGGTTTGTGCGGGACATGTAGCCTATTATGAAAAAGCCTGCAAAGTTGGCTGTTACGCCAGCGGAAAGGCTTAGCAAGGGGTCTCCGTGGAATAGCATGTCTCTTATGAATATGCCTATGGCTGCGCCTATTCCGCCTGTCCATGGTCCAAATAAGACGGCAAATACGGCGGGGATTACTGCTGCTGGCCAGAAGGCTACTCCGCCTACGGTTATGCCTAGGTCTGTTAAACGTCCTATTACAGCGTATAAGGCTGCACATATTCCTATCATTGCAACGTTTAATGCTTTCATTTTTGCTCCTTTCCCACGTTTTGTCAAGAATTTGCGAACTGTGTTTCTCTAGATAAGGGTTTTCTATGGATTCTTTAAACATGTTTAAACTTTTCAAACAATCGCCATAAGGCGTGAAAATGTTGTACTGTTGTACAGTTATGTGTAGTTTTGTTCTACACACAAATTATCTTATTTAAAATAAGCGGATTTTCGTGCACGGAGCGAAAAAGAATGAAAATGTTAAAGAATAGGAAAGCTTTAAGCACAGTGGTTACTACGCTGATAATCCTTGTTGTTTCAGTGCTGCTAGCGACTGTCGTTACTTTCTATGCCATAAACGTGACAACCACACGGGTAGAAGAGGAAAGTCTACAGGTAACCAAACTGCATATATGGCACAA
>PIXZ01000027.1 GCA_003601605.1 Candidatus Bathyarchaeota archaeon | reverse complement strand
TAAAAGTATTAAGAAACTTTGTCCAGCAAGTCCTAGACAACCTCATAGGCAGCGAAGGACCCCTAATAAACGTATTAATAGATGAAACCTACACCCCCTACATAAAAAGCGAAAGCGGTGTTGAAAGAGAAGTTTCAAACCTTTCAGGCGGAGAACGGACGCTACTTGCTTTTGCCTATCGCCTAGGACTAGGCCAATTAATAATGCAGTCCAGAACAGGACATGGGCTAAGCATATTATTGCTTGATGAGCCAACTGAAAGCCTTGGAAGCGAAGACGGCTCAATAGACCGCCTAGCCGAAGCTATCTCACGCTTCAAAGCCATAGAACAAATAATAGCTGTTACGCACAGCGAAGCCTTTGCGGAAAAAGCCGAGCATGTAATAAGGCTTGAGAAAGAAGCGAATGAAAGCAAAATTTTACTTGAAAAGTAGGCTAATCCTCAACAACTCTGTTTTCTAAAACTCCAATCTTTTCGATGGAAATTTTTACAGTATCTCCGGCTTGCAGAAATTTTGGTTTGGGCTTAAAGGCGAACCCTACACCAGCCGGAGTGCCAGTTGCGATTATGTCGCATGGTTCTAATGTCATTACCCGGCTTAAATAGTGCACTACTTCGTAGACATTAAACACCATGTTTCTTGTTGTGGAGTTTTGGCGTAGTTCGTTGTTTACCCAAGTTTTGATTGAAAGGTTGGAAGTGTCGCCGAGTTGATTTTCCGTTGTTATGCACGGTCCTGTAGGAGCGAAAGTGTCGAAGCTTTTTCCCCTTGTCCACTGTTTGTCTTTGAATTGGATGTCTCGGGCTGAAACATCATTTAATATTGTGTATCCGAAGATATAGTGTTTGGCTTCTGAAACTGGAACATTTTTGGCTTTTCTACCCATAACAATGGCTAACTCTGCTTCGTAGTCAAGTTGTTTAACGAACTCGGGTTTGATGATGTTTTCGTTTGGACCGATTATTGTTGTATGCGGTTTTAGGAATATTATGGGTTCGTCTGGGATTGGAGCGTTTTGTTCTGCGGCGTGGTCGCGGTAGTTTAAGCCTAGACAAATTATTTTTGGTGGAAATGCTATGGGCGCCAACAACTTCAAATTCCTTACAGGCAAAGATGCACGTTTAACATTGTTTTTTGAAGCTTTTTCCAGCAATCTTTCCGCTTTTTCAACACCACCATGCCCTAAAGCTATAAAATCTTCCAATCTTTGCGGAATCTGTTCATCCAAAATTTTTGCCAGTTTTGGCAGAGAAACTATCAATATATTGTCGTCTGTTAAAACGCCGAAGCTTTCCTTTTCACCGTTAAAATAGCGTGCTATCCTCAAATTTTGTTCCTTCTCTACGCTGGTATAATGCCTATTCTTGTTACGGAAACACCTTTATTTTCCAACTCGTGGATTAGCGGGTTTATGCCCACCGAATCGCTTGCAATATGACCCGTAACTATAAGGTTTCCAGCATTTTCCATCTTTAGCTTTTCCAAGTCTGCATGGCTTATGTGGATGTATATAACTGTTCCAATTCCGTGTTTAAAGTATGTTTTTGCGATTTCATATCCGCCGTTGGTTCCGGCGCCGTGAGAGACAACAACTTTTCCAGCGAGGTTTTCGGGTTTTCCAACACGAATCTTAATTTTTGTGGTTGCGTTTTTAAACTCTGTTAACTCGTTTAAAGTGGAAACCACATCCTGCACCTTAGAGTTTTCGCTAACTTTACTTTTTATCTGCTCCGCCATTCTTTTCCTTCCAACCTCATCTAAAGGCGTGTGAATGTTCATGTAGGGTATTCGCAAAAGTTTTGCAACATCAACCGCGTGGGCATAATTCCTTGTGTGAGCTTCCACTTCCAACCGTTCAAGCTTCCTTTTAACAGCTTTTTCCGCTTCTTCTCTTGGAACACCAACACCCATCATTTGTTGAATGTGTCTTTTGAAAACTTGGTGAAAGTTTACCGCTGCAGTTCCGCCTGGAGGATGATGAGCAATTACAGCGTCAAAACCAAGCTTTTTGGCGAGCAAAAGTTCTGGGACTCCAGCATCAATGCAGAACAATACATTTTCTATGTTTTCGCCTTTAACATATATGGCGCTGTCTTCTGGAACGTTTTCTAATCCAGCAAGCTTTAAAGATAAATGCATAATCTCCTCGGTATCCATTAGTCCACCTTCCTTTGTTGAAAGCTTTTCTAAACATTCGCCAGTATTAAGGTTTAACTTATAAGAACGCTTTTTTCTAAGCAAGACAGGGCGTTTGAAATGAGGGTTAGAACAAGAAAAGCTGCTTTGACGGAAGGCGTTACAGCTGGAGTTTTCTTTGGAACTGCAGCAATTTTCATAAGGTTTTTAGACGGTTTAGACGTGTTTTCTATAGCTTTCTGGCGTTTAATAATTGCGTGTGCTGCGTTGGCGTTAATAACATTAACATTAAAAAAGACATTTCAACTAAGTCTCATAAAAGAGAATTTCAAAGCCTTACTTCTTCTCGGAGTTTTCCTCGGCTTGCACTTCATATTTTTCATTTCAGCAGTGAAGGACACCACGATTTTAAACGCTACAGTTCTTGTTAACACTACGCCAATTTTCTCCATGTTTATTTCCAGCTTATTTTTCAAGCTTAAGCCTTCACGCCTTGCAGTTTTCGGCATTATAACCTCTTTTGTTGGCATGTGCGTTATTGGCTGGGTTGAGGCAATGGTGATAAACGCGGATACGAGTGTAGAGAGTTTTTCTTCAAGTTTAAAGGGCGACATAGAAGCAGTTTTAGCTGCTCTGGTTGAGGCCTTATACCTTAACTATGGAAGAAAATTACGTGGGCAAATGAATATCCAGTCTTTAATGCTGCCAATCTATGTTTCAGCAGCTTTAATTGTTGGGGTTCTAACATTTCCACTTACATACAAAACATTAACTTTTCCAAAAGAAACAAAAACCATTTTGTCCCTTTTGGGACTAGGTTTATTGCCCACTGCCTTAGCTCACACCTTATATTTTTCTTCGTTATCTAATCTGAAATCCTTTGAAACCGCCACTATGGCTTTACTAGAGCCTTTAGGCGCAACGGTTTTAGGCATATTAATATTTACTGAGATTCCAGCGCCCCTCTTCGCTTTTGGAGCCGCCCTAATTCTGTTAGGAATATTTTTTGTTCTTAAAGAAAAAGACGAAACAAATAAAAAAGAATGAAATGTAGTATTGTGCAAAAGGTTGATGCAATGAGCTTCCAAGACAAAATATTGACTGCTTTGAAAACAGCAAAAAACCACCTAGAAAATTCGATGACAGCGAAAACAAAAAACAATGAAGAATTGTTTAAAAATGCCATTTGGCACGCGGCTGCTGAACTGGAATATGCATTGTTTTTCTTCTCGATGATTTTTGAAAATGAAAGCCAGCGGCAGAAATGGAAGGCGAATCCTAAACTAAAAAAGGCGGATTTGAATTCCATGCTGAATAAGACTCAAGAATTGCTTAGTGAAGCTGAAAAGTTGGTTGGCGAAAACATGTTGGAAGCTTATAAAAATGCTTATCTTGCAAGGCATTACATGCTTAAAATTCAAGGAGACATAGCCAAAAAGAAGAGAGAAAAAAGCTCTAAAAAGAAATAGCTCTTATTCTTCCGCAAGCTTTCTTTCCTTAACTACCAAAGAGTCTTCTTTACCCCCAATTACCCTAAAATAGTCTTTTAGTTCTGTTTTGTGAAGAAACTTTTTCAGAAGCACCTTCAAATGTTTTTTAGGTACAGCACTTTCTTCACTTTTCACGATTACAGCGTCTGTAGCCCTGTCTATTTCCGCATTTGTTTTCTCTTTTAAGAATTCAACCAGTTCTTTGATTAAATCTTCACCTTCGCTTTTAAGCTCGGATATATCAACTTTTAATTCAGTCATTCCAATTCACCTATTTGCGGATCATTATTATTCTTACCTGGTCACATGCATCTTCACACGCGTCGGCAATCATTTCCATGGCTTCGAAGAGCTGGCTTACTAAAATTGCTATTCCAGCCTTAGGCAGTTCTTCTTTTCCCAGAAGTTTTCGGGCATTTTCATGTATATCGTCAACTTTTTCTTCTTCACGTTCCACAGCGTCTGCAGCCTGCAAGGCTTCTTCGGGTTTTGTCATCATTTTATTTACGCATTTTTGAAGGGAAATGGCGCATCCTTTAACGCTTCTCACCATTTTCATAAACTCTTTTTGAATCTGCTTTGGCACCTGTTTCATTGGTAAAGCGTTAAGCACGCGTGTGGATTCTCTGCTCCAGTCGGCAACCATGTCTACTCTTTTTACAAGGTGCATTAGGTCTTCACGGTCTACTGGGGAAAGTTCACCCTTTGAAACATCATCCATAACTTTCCTTCTCAAAGCATCTGCTTCTCTTTCACTGCTTGCAACCCTTTGGATGCACCCTAACATTTCCTTCTCGTCACCTTTTATAGAAGCGTCCACCGCTTTCTCTAGGTCCTCCACTATTCCAGTTGTTAAAGCCAAATGTCTTTGAATGGTCTGCAGAGCTTTTGTTTCTCTTCTTTTCTCAAACCATTTTATTAATTCACTCACTGGCTATTTCCTCCCTTAAACCTCTTTCAGGATAAGTGAACAAGTGTGCTTTTTCTGGCGGAAACTTTACAATAACTTTTTCTCCCGTATTAAACCATTCCTCAGTTAACGAAGGCTTAACAACCACTATTAAATCTTGGTTTTCAAGTCTAACCTCATATCTTATGTTTGTACCTTCGAAGGTAACACGTTCTATAACGCCAGAAATCGCATTTTCACCCTTTTTTGCGATGTCCTTTTCTAAGATAAAGGTTTCAGGCCTTACAGCTAACACTATTCTTTCTCCAATTTTCATATCTTTGCTGGTTGTTTGCACTTTAACTCCACCACGCAATTCTATAACGGTTCCTTTAGAGGTTACTTTTAAAACGTAGCCTTCCAGAAAGTTTGATTCACCTATAAAATGTGCTACAAAAATGTTTTTTGGTTTCATATAAAGCTCTCTAGGCGTTCCAACTTGCAAAATCTTCCCCTTTTTCATAACAGCTATTCTATCAGAAATTGCCATAGCTTCCGCTTGGTCATGAGTGACATGGATTGCCGTCAACTCCAAGTCCTTTGCCATCCTCCTTATCTCATAGCGAAGCTCGTTTCTCACCTTAGCATCTAACTGTCCTAAAGGCTCGTCTAGAAGTAGTAGTTTTGCTCCGGCTGCAAGAGCTCTTGCAACGGCTATTCTCTGCATCATCCCTCCGCTTAACTCGTTTGGGAAAGCGTCAAGTCGCTCATGTAGTCTAACCATTTCAAGCACTTCATGTCCTATAGTGCTTGCTTTTTCCATGTCAAAACCTTTCACTCTAGGTCCATAAATTACGTTGTCCCAAGAGTTCATGTGGGGAAATAAGGCGAAAGTTTGGAATACGAATCCTATGTCTCTATCTTCTGGCGGAACATCATTCACAAGGCGGTCTCCAATGTAGATTTCTCCTTCGTCTGGCTGAATTAAACCCGCAATGAGCCTTAACAAAGTTGTTTTTCCACATCCGCTTGGGCCAAGCAAAGAGAAATATTCTTTGTCGTATACGTGAAGACTTACATTGTTTACTGCAACTATTTTTCCAAACCTTTTGGTGACGTTAACTAAGCGGACGTCAGGCAATTATTTTCGCCTCTTCAGTTTTAAATAGTTTGTAAAGATTCTTGTATTGAATTACAATTATATTAACCATGTCAGTATCTTCCTTCTCCTTTGACTATGAGTCTTAAAGCCAAAAGAATTATGAAAGAAAACAATAAGAGAAAACCACATCCTAAACCGATGTCTAACTCTAGGGGTACTCCTTGCATTTTCTGTTTTACCCAATCTACAAGAACTACAGGCGCCGTTTTAAGTGTTGTAACAGCCAATGTAGCACCTGTTTCGCTTACGCTTCTCGTGAACACCATTATAGCACCAGAAAACAGCGAATATTTTGTTAATGGAAAAATTATTGTTCGAAAAACCCCTAAAGGTTTAGCTCCCAAAGTCCTTGAAGCTTCTTCCAAGTCTAGGCTTATCCTTTCAACAGCTGCAGACATGGCTCTCACGAGATATGGGTAGGTTATTGCTAAATGGGCAAACACCAACAATAATAGTTCAGGCACGAAAACTAGCGTTTCCTTCCAAAAAAATCTTAAGGACACACCCAAGGCAATGGAAGGAACAATAAGCGGAATGTTAACAAGCAAGTCCAAAACGGCTGACGGCAAAGCCCCAAACTTTCTTCGCGCAATAATTATCGCCATTGGCAACCCTATAATAACGTTGAGAATAGTAACCAATGCTCCCAGAAAATATGATAACATTAGGCTCTGCCAATATTCTCCCCAGATTCCACTTCCAGAAAGAGCGTTTGGCAAAGTTTCGGTAAAAACTGCTTGTAAAGCTGGAAGAGCAACAAAAAGCGAAGGTATAAGCACGATGGCAAAAAATATGAGCAAGGTAACACTGTTTCTTGTAAAAGACGCTTTAGAATAGCTTAGCTTCCTTTCGAAGGACGGCCACACTCTTCTTATGGGCATTTTTAAACGGGGACCAAAACCGCGAATTATCCCAAATATTAAACATGAAATGGCTATTAGAATGAAGCTTGCAAAAGCTGTTGATCCTTCATATATGGCGGGACTGGTTTCTAAATACTCTGTCTTCATGTTGTGAATGAAAACTGGACCATTTTCGAAGGCTAGTCCAGCAACCATCATAGTAGCGCCAGTTTCTGAAATAGAACGCGCAAAGGCAAGTATGAAAGCAGCAATTAAAGAAGGCTTTATAATAGACAATGTAACAGTTCTAGCTGCCATCAAAGGCGGTGCACCAAGAGTTCGTGAAGCCTGCTCATACTCCATCTTATAATCCAGCAAGGCGCCAACAACAACTCTAACCACCACGGGATATGAAAAAGTGAAATGAAGCAACACCACTAAAACCCAGCCTGGAGAAACAAGCGAACCTCCAAACAGTTCAGATATTCCGCCAGGTTCACTCCAGAAAAGAAGCAGCGAATATCCAAGAGCTGCTGTAGGCACGATGAAGGGGATGTCAGACAGCGTGTCGAGAACGCTTAGCCATTTGGATTTTCCACGAGTAATAAGCCAGGCCATGGGAATTCCAGCCACAACATCCACGGCGGCAACAAACAAGGCAATCAAAAAGGAATTCTTTATGGCGTTAAGTGCACGTTCCATAATGGCTTGTTGATTTAAAACTTCTTGAATTGCGCCCCATTTAATTATTATCCCTAGAAGGGGCGGCAAAAATATTAAAGCAAAGAAGACCACTACAGCGGTTAAGTATACGCTATACTTTACTGCCTTTTTTGAGGAAAGCTTATCCAATGCTTCTGTGATTCTAGACTGGGGCAAACATTTTCCGTCCTTTTAACACCGCACTAAACATTTTCTAATTTATGGTTTTCTCATTCTGTAGTTTAATGATAAAAATTTTCCCTAACAAAAGATGTCAGTTTGCCCGTCGAGCCACATCACAGCTTAAAAGCTCTGTTGACTCTCTGCTTCATCATCCAACAAAAATAAAGAATATGATAAAACTTAAGGCTTTTGAATTGCAAAATTGTAAAGGCTAAAGAAGGCGAAGAACTATGGATGTTTTGGAGGCCATCAAACAGAGAAGGAGCATAAGAACCTTCAAAAGGGAAGATATTTCTGCCGAAATTGTTGAAAAGCTTATCGAAGCTGCTCGTTGGGCGCCTTCAGCTGGCAACGTCCAACCTTGGGAATTTATAATTGTTCGAAAACCAGAAATTAAAAGGAAACTTGCTGAAGCAGCTCTAAACCAGTCTTTCATTGAAGAAGCCCCTGTGGTAATAGTTGTATGCGCAAATGAAGTTCGCTCCTCTCAAGGATACGGCGTTCGCGGTGAAACACTTTATTGCATACAAGACACTGCTGCGGCTATTCAAAACATTCATTTAGCTGCCTGTGCGCTTGGACTTGGCACATGCTGGGTAGGCGCCTTCAGAGAGGAAAAGGCAAGAGAAATATTAAAAATTCCCAACGGAATAAGACCAGTCGCACTAATTCCAGTGGGGTATCCAGCAGAATATCCTAAACCGCGAAGTAGACGACCTATAAATGAAATAGTCCATTACGAAACTTTCTAGAATATTTTAATATCTCACTCCTCTCACTATAACTGCGGGGTTACTTATTGAAATACGCTGAAATCGCCGAAGCTTACGAAAAAATCGAGGCTACAACAAAAAGGCTTGAAATGACAGACCTACTAGTCAACCTTCTAAAAAACACGCCTAAAGATATAATTGACAAAGTTGTATATTTGACACAAGGCAAAATATACCCCGACTTCGTTGGAATCGAAATAGGTGTAGCTGAAAAACTCGCAATAAAAGCTCTTGCAAGAGCTTCTGGTAGAAAAGAAAGCGAAATTGAAGAAGACTTAAAGAAGAGCGGTGACATAGGTGAAACAGCTCAAAAAATTATAGCAAAGAAGAAACAAGTAACCTTCTTTCATCAACCCCTAACTGTTCAAAGAGTCTACGAAACACTGGACAAAATGGCAAAAGCCTCGGGTTCAGGAGCCATAGACGCTAAAATGTCTCTTTTAGCAGGACTTTTAGCAGATGCCACACCCAAAGAAGCCAAATATATAATGCGAACAGTTACTGGAAATCTGCGCTTAGGCATTGCAGACATGACAGTCCTAGACGCTTTAGCCATAGCCTATGGTGGTGGAAAAGAATCCCGTGAACTTATAGAAAGAGCCTACAACATCTCATCAGACCTCGGAAGAGTCGCTAAAATCGTAGCAGAAAAAGGTTTAGAAGGAATCAAAGAGTTTCATGTTTCGATAGGTGAACCGATAAGACCCATGCTGGCTGAAAGGCTCTCGTCACCAGAAGAAATTCTGGAAAAGCTTGGAGGAAAATGTATAGCTGAATACAAATATGACGGCGAAAGAGTGCAAATCCACAAAAACGGCGAAAACGTCATCCTATTTTCTAGACGCCTAGAAAACATATCCAATCAGTATCCAGACGCTGTCCAACTCGTCAAAAAACATGTAAAAGCAAAAGAAGCCATTCTGGAAGCTGAATGTGTAGCCATAGACGTTGACACTGGCGAATTGAGACCTTTTCAAGAGCTGATGCATCGAAGACGCAAATACGGAATCGAAAAAGCCATGGAAGAGTATCCCGTCTCACTTTTCATGTTTGATGCACTTTACATTGATGGAAAAGATTTAACCCTAGAACCCTATCCAATCCGAAGGCAAGCATTAGAAAGAATAATCGAACAAAGCGAAAGGGTGCAAATTGCCAAACACATAATTGCCAATAATGCGAAAGAGCTAGAAAAATTCTTTCTAGAAGCCATAGAAGAAGGCTGCGAAGGACTGGTCTGCAAATCCATGGCAAAGGACTCGGTTTATCAAGCTGGAGCAAGGGGCTGGCTATGGATAAAATATAAGCGAGACTATAAAAGCGAAATGACAGACACCGTAGACCTGGTCGTCGTCGGCGCCTTTCATGGCAGGGGAAAACGGGCTGGAACATACGGCGCTTTGCTTCTTGCAGCATACAACCCAGAAAATGACACGTTTGAAACAGTCACAAAATGTGGTACGGGCTTTTCAGATGAGGATTTAGCGAAGCTTCCTGAGATGATGAAAAAACATGTAATCTTGCATAAGCATCCGCGAGTTAATTCTATGATTGAGGCTGACGTCTGGTTCGAGCCCGTTGTAGTTATTGAAGTTTTAGGGGCAGAAATAACCTTAAGTCCAATCCATACATGTGCAATGAGCACTATACGCCAGGGAAGCGGACTAGCCATACGTTTTCCAAGATTTACTGGCAATTATAGACTTGACAAGGCGGCGGAAGACGCAACAACAGTAAACGAAATAATTGAGATGTACCAAAAGCAGCTTAGGAGGATTGCTGAGTAGTTAGTTAGTATGTTTCTGTTGCAAGTTCTGGTATTCTTGAGAAGTGTTCAAGTTTTCTGGTTACTAGGGTTAGTTTATAGTGTAATGCCATTGCCGCTATGATGATATCTGAGAAACTAATACTTGTGCCGTTTCGAGCTAGTTTTGCGTCTATTTCCGCTGCTTTTTTGGCTATCTCGTAGGTGTACGGTAGTATCTCAAATCTAATTAGTTCCGCTTCAGCTTTTTCAAGTTTAATTTTCAATAAGTTTTTGTCGTAGCTGAAAAGGTAACAGTTTCCTCGCAGATATTCGTGTACTGTAACTACCGAAATAGCTTTAAAGAACCATGCTGTGTCCACCTCTTCAGTCTCTTTTGCGCGCCTTTGTCCCTCTTAACTAAGTCTATTAAAAATGTTGTGTCGAAGATTTTGTCGAAGTTTAAGTCGTATGGAGAATGCTCCTCTTGTCCGAAATAAATTGCTGCTATGCGTAGGTCAAGAGTGTTAACAGTACCGTCCCCGTTAAAATGGTTATTATCCTCCTCCAAACTCTGGACCACAGTTAGACAATTCTGTATCTTTACTACATTTTCATTTGGCGAGACAAAAGCTAAAAGCTAGAAATACTCAAGGAACATCTTGCGGGAATTGAACTTAGATTAACACTTTTACGAAATTTCTTCCAGTTATCTTGTAGGATAAAAAGGAAGAAGCGCGTTGACGTGACGGAAATAGGAGACATTAGGCGCTTCTAAGTATGTGTGATTAGGGATGAGGATTATAAAAAGTATTGGAATTTTCATATGCTTGTTAAGGAATGATTGATTGTTTGATATTTTATCTGTGGATAAATGGTTAACTTATTGCTAAAGGTTCAACGAGGGAAATAAATTAAATTTATATAATATGTTAATGATGGTTAAGTGATTTAAGTTGGAAGTTAATGATTTGGCGCTTTTAGGTGTCTTTGGAAGTAAGGTTCGGGTGGAAATATTGGAGTTGTTATTGGAACTTGAGTTTAGAAGTTTGTCAGAGATTGCTGAAGGTTTAGAAAAACGTGGTTGGAAGATGACGCTTTCGGGTGTGCTTAAGCATATGAAGGGGTTGGAAAAAGCTGGTTTAGTGCGGCATGAGCCTGGTATTTTTGCTGAAAAGCCTGATGCTAGAAAAACCATTTATTTTTTGGAGGGAAGGGAAAGGGTGGAAAAGGTGTTGCAGAAATTAAAGGATGATATAGTAAATCCGTTGCGAGCTGGAGTGATATTTTGTGAAACGGCTGATTTTGTTCGTAGGATACAAGGAGTGGGACGTGAGTTAACTGGGAAGGAAAGGAGGCGTTTGGAATCCTTGCTTGCTGAATGTGAATCTGAAAGAGTTTTTAGATATTTAACGGAGGACGAAAAGAAGAAACTGAAGCTTTGGAGAATGATGGTGTCAATTATGTAAAGTTGTAGCAATTCTTTAAAGTTTTGATGGTTTAGTTATCTCTTGAAGCAGTTTTACGGCGTCTTTCTTTTCAGCTTTTGGTATTTTAGTTAAAAGCCATGTGGCTATTCCATCAATTTTTTCGGCAAATTCGCTTTTTCTGAGTTTGTTATACGCTAAGAAGGCTTTTTTCGATCCTACTTCTCCGTAAGATTTTGAAACTTTTAGGTCTTCTTTTATCTTTGTTATGCATGGAATTTCGAGAAGGTCTTCTAAGTCTTTAACGAATTCTTCAGTAAATTTTTTCGGTGTTTTTATTCTGTTTAGTATGAATCCGAGCGGGGTGGATTTAAGGAAGTATTTGCCAAGTCTGATTGTGTCTATGGCGGATTCAACGCACAAAACGAATTCGTCTTCTGTTAGTATTGGGATGAAATATTCACAGACTCCTAAAGATAGAAAAGCGGCTTTGCCTAGGGGGAATGGGACGTCGATTAGCATAAAGTCCGTTTTTAGACTGCTGAGTTTGCGTGCAAAACTGACGGGGTCTATTTCGAAGTAACTTTGCAGTGAAACTCCGGATGGTATGAGAAATAAATTGTCAATGTCCGTGTTGTATACTGCTCTGTTGATTTCCATATCTTTTTGCACTATGTCTTCGAATTTTAAATTTTTGGAGGAGAAGTTGAGTCCTAAGATTTTTTGGAGTGGCTGGTTTGGGTCGCCTTCTACCAGTACAACTTTCTTTCCTTTTTTGGCTAGGGCTGCGCCGACGTTCGCTGTTATGAGTGATTTGCCGACGCCGCCTTTTGAAACGGCGAATGTTATTGATTTCATTTGTCTTCAGCACCTTGTTTAATCATTGGGAAGACCAAAAATGTGCAGATAGTTAACGAATGGGTTAAAGGTGTACTCATTTATTTGACCTCCTTTTTTCTTTTAGTTCTAGGCTTCTAATAACGTCTTCTAGGGTGCGGCGGGGTCTGACTATGACGCCGTATTTTCTTTCGAATTTTTCGATTTTTTCTTTTCGTCTCTGGACATCTGTTTCAAATTGTTTGCGTGCAATGTTTAGGATGCTGATTCGTTCTAGTTCACTTTTGTATTTTTCAGCGAGTTTCTTTTGTTCTTTGAATTTTCTGTGATATTTTATGGTGAGTGGGGATGTTATGAGGATTGTAGCTATTGCTGTTAAGGAGACGTACTGTAGAGCAGTGTGTGTGTTGGCGTGCGCTGAGTTTAGTGAGTTATATTGCTCTAATAGGTTGTTATAGCTTGTTTGAAGGGAGTTATAATCGTTTTGGAGGGTGGTGTAGTTAGCCGTAAGCTCCTGGTATGTTTGGTTTAATGAGTCGTATTTTGTCAGCATTTGTTGATATGTCTGGTTGAGGCTAGCTACATTTTCTATAGTGAGTTTCATTTGGAAGCATTCCCAAAAAGTTTGGTTTAATGAGTTATAATTTTCCAAGAGGGAATTATATTCGTCTTGTAGCTTTTTGTAGTTCGTTAAGGTTTCTTGGTATGTTTGGTTTAGTGCTTCATAGTTTGCTAGGAGTTCGTAATATGTCGAGTTTAGGTTTTGGTAGTTTTCCAGAAGAGAGTGGTAGTTTTCTAGTAGTTTGTAGTAAGGTTTGGAGAGTATTTTGATTTCTTGGGTTGTGTTTTTGTAGGTGA
>PIXZ01000002.1 GCA_003601605.1 Candidatus Bathyarchaeota archaeon | reverse complement strand
GAAAAAATTATGCTCCCGGCTTTTACGCATGGCTAATACCGCAAAAAGATGGAAAAGCAAAGGTGGGCTTAGCAGCAAAAACTGGAAATCCAAAGGATTTTCTGCGAAAACTTATACGGAAACATCCAACTGCTTCAAAAAAACTTGGTAAAGCAAAATTACTGCATGCTGCTTTTCACCCTATAACCCTCGGAGGACCTATTCCCAAAACCTATTCTAACGGTTTTCTAGCCGTTGGAGACGTAGCCTCGCAAGCTAAGCCCACAACTGGAGGCGGTGTGATTTTCGGACTTAACTGTGCAAGAATAGCCGCAGAAGTAGCCTACGATGCTTTAAAGCAGAAGGATTTTTCTTCAAAATTTTTAAGCAACTATCAAAAGCGTTACAATAAAATTTTGGATTTTGACGTGAAGGTCATGTTGAAACTGCGAAAGATGCTAGATGCTTTATCGGACAACAAAATTGATGAAGCTATTAGTTTCTGTGGAAAACTAGGTTTGGATAAGACTATACAAGGCATGGAAGACATAGATTTTCAAGGGCGTTCTCTTTTGCGTTCTTTGCCGAAACCTCGCATGCTAGCTGCACTGTTTTACTTCTTTTCTCTGCAAATCCTTAAAACCCCGCGGCAAAACTGATAAGAGAGAAGACGGGTGAAGAGCATGTCAGAATTTCGTTACAAACAAGTCATCGTGTTTCGTTCAGACTTAAATTTAAGTAAAGGCAAGATTGCCGCTCAAGCTGGGCACGCTGCAGTTTCCGCTTCTGAAGAGGCTCGTAAGCATCATCCAAAATGGTGGAAAGCTTGGATGATTGAAGGACAATGCAAAATAGCTGTTAAAGTGAGAAGTGAAAAGGAACTTTTAGAATTAGAAAAACAGGCGAAAGAGTTGGCTTTGCCTTGCTCGTTAATAGTTGATAGGGGGTTGACGGAAATTCCGCCGGGAACTGTAACGTGTTTGGGGATAGGTCCTGCGCCCAGCGAGAAAGTGGATGAGTTAACTGGTAGGCTTCCATTGTTATAGGTAGAGTGTATGCTTATTGTTTGTTCCTAAACTAGAAAAATTGATGGGAATAGAAGTTCATGCAACACGTTCTCTTGGCATAGGCGGAGCTATTAGGCAGTTTGTTGAAGATTTTATTGTTGAAGAAGTGCTGGTTAACGGTTCAAAAGCCCAAGTATACCCAGTTAAAGATTATGGTGAAATTGAAGATGCTAAAAAAGAGCGTTATTTGTTGTGTGTTTTGATTAAGCGAAATTGGGATACTTTTCGAGCCATTAGAGAGATTGCTAATCAACTAAACATTAATTCCGGAAGGGTTCAGATTGCTGGCATAAAGGATGCGAAGGCTGTTACTGCCCAACATATAACAATTGAAGACGTAACACCAAAAGAAGTCAAAAAAATAAAGGTTAGTGATATAGAGGTTCGCCCTCTGGGATATTTCCGCAGTAAACTTTCATCATACTTTCTTTTAGGAAACAATTTTCACGTCACCATCCGCGCTGTAAACCATTCAAAAACCACAATTAAAAAAAGACTTGCAGAAACTCTTAAAGAACTAAAAACGATAGGCGGAGTCCCAAACTTTTTCGGTCACCAACGCTTCGGCACAACCCGCCCCATAACTCATCTTGTGGGAAAAGCCATAGTTCAAGGAAACTTTAAGAAGGCTGCCATGCTCTTTCTGGCTAAACCTAGCCCTTTTGAACATCCAGAATCAAGAGAAGCAAGAGAACAACTCCATTCAACCCAAGATTTTGAAAAAGCGCTAAAAATTTTCCCGAAACAACTCCATTATGAACGTTTAATGTTAAAACATTTGGCGAAAAAACCTAAAGATTTTGTAGGTGCCTTCAGAAGGCTGCCACCAAAACTGCGGCAGCTCTTTCCTCAAGCCTATCAAGCCTACCTCTTCAACAAGTTTCTAAGCAGAAGAATAGCGTGTGGACTTCCATTGAATAGGGTTGAAGCGGGCGATTACATTGTAAATGTGGAACGTTCTGGACTGCCAATGATAAGAATGTATAAGATTGTAGGTGCGCAGAAGCTGGGCGAATTTAACCAAGGAGTTAAAAAAGGACGGATGCGACTTGCCCTTCCAATAATAGGATTTAAACAATCCACTTCTCAAGGTGTTCAAGGGGAAATTGAAAAAGAAATACTGGAAGAAGAAGGCATAACGCCGGAACAGTTTAAGATCAGTTTAATGCCAGAAATAAGTGCCAAAGGAGAATTGCGAACAGCCTTAACAGAATTAAGAGATTATTCTCTTTGCGAGATAAGTAGAGACACGGCTAATCCTCCAAAATATCTTGTAAGAGTACATTTCACCCTTTATCGAGGCTCCTACGCCACAGTCTTTTTGAGAGAAATCATGAAACCGCGAAATCCGATAAAAGCGGGATTTTAGAAAAGTTAGCTGGACGCTGCCTTTTCAGCATTTTCCACCAGCAACATTTTCTTATTTTCCGGCACCACAACACTTGCAGCATACTGATGACCATCAGCTACACCAAACCCCTCAGAAGCCGCAACCAAAAGATTCACCGCCCCAAGCATTTTTCCTTTGTTTATTAGTGGCTGCATGGCTTTAGGCACCCGCACAGAAGCCTTAACAAAGTTTTCCTTCAATTTCCCCCAGCCTGGAATCTCTGGCGGAACGTTCACAAATCCCATAATATACTTGTAGGGTTTCACTAGGCGAGCTTGATAGGAAAGAAAGGAGCAGAACTGTCCTATAACTTTCGTGCCCATGCCAGCATACATGTTTCCAGCATCAAACCATTGAATGTGCTCCGTTTCCTTAAGCCTCTCACGGTAAAGCCTTCCCAAAAGGCGGCGGTTAACTTCTTTCCGTCTAGCTTCCAAAACAGCGGTTTTCTCTTCCACTTCCTTACTTAAACCTTCCAGACAAGCATCTATGCCGGTTTCTGGTCCCCCTTCATAGTAGCCTACTGCTCCAAGAATTTGAAGTTTAGAAAAAAGCGTGTTTATACGGGTTTTAAATTTTGTTATTTCAAAACTTTTGCCTTTTTGCTGAACTACCCCGCCTTTTAGGGCTTCTTCCAAAACTGTCTTATTTATTCCCACAAAGCCTTCTGGAATTTCAAGGCTTCCAACTAAAGCTAAGTAGCTCAAGTCCATGTTTTCTCTGTTTAAGATTTTTGCAAACAGGTAGCAGCATGTTGCTCCCGAAAAATCTGTTTCACCTTTAAACCCGTAATGTTCAAGGTTTAAATCGAAAACTTTCGGGTCTTCCGCCGCTTTGGGGTCGTGGTGGTCAAGGATTATTGTTAAGTTTTTGCCTTTGTTACATTGGGATATGAGATCTGCATGAGACGAGCCAATGTCTACATAAAATATTGTTTTTCCACTTTTTGAGTGCAGGTCTTCGATGACTTCTGGATAAACTTTCTCTAGGCAAAATGTTCTGGTGCTTATTCCTTCGCGCTCTAGAGCTTTTTTGGTTATGGCAGCCGAGCACAACCCATCCGCGTCGTCATGGTGAACTATTATAGCTTCTTTAGGGTTGGCACTTTTCAATTGCTGAACAACTTGAGCTGCACTTTTTTCAAATTTTTCCAACCGCATGACACTACCCTTCTTCAGCCTATTGTTTTCAGCAAGTCTGAGCGTGTTATTATCCCCAAAATTTCTCCATCTCTAGTCACCAAAACTCCTTGGTGTTTCTCAAGTAAAGAGCGAACAGTCTCAATTGGCGCGTCTTCAGAAATCATGGGCAAGGGTGGATCCATAACATTCTTTACTTTCTCTTTGGCGATGTCAGCACTTAAATGCCGAACTATGCTTTCTTCCGTTATTGTTCCAGCAACCGTTTTGCCATTTAACACCGGCATTTGAGAAATTGCATGTTTCACCATAACTTCGCTTACTTTTAGAACATTATCCTCTGGTCTTACGAAAAGTACGCCTTTAGTCATTATGTCTTTGCACTTCTTTTTTCTTCCTTCAGTGAGCACTTCCATTATTTTGTTGATGGTTGAGAGTCTGGGGTCAACTTTTCCCTGTTCTATTTTGGCTATGTGGGCTTGTGAAACTCCTGCTAGTTCAGCCAGTTTTCTCTGGGTTAACCCTGCCTTCTTTCTTAGATTTCTGATAAGGTTTCCTGTGATTATCAATATAACCACTGGTTATTTTTGTTATAGATTCGATACAGTAAAATATATATTTATTGTTGCACATACACCTTAAACTTTACGAGAGTGCTATAATGCGAAACATAATAGTTGAAGACTTAAAACAGGTTCCTCTTGAAAAACAACGTATCGAAATTGTTGAAAGAAAAGGGTTAGGGCATCCAGATTACATATGCGATGCGGTAATGGACAGCATCTCCATAAGACTAAGCAAAGAATACTTGGAAAAGGCTGGCTCCATACTCCACCATAATGTTGACAAGTCTTTGCTTGTTGCTGGAGAAGCCGAACCAAGATTCGGCGGTGGAATAATTAAGCAGCCCATGCTCTTCGTTTTCGGCGACAGAGCAACATCCGAGTTTAACGGCACAAAAATAGACGTAGAACAAATAGCCATAACCACAGCAAAAGAATGGTTTAAGAAAAACATGCGCTTCGTCGACCCGGAAAAACATGTGAAATATCAGGTGGAACTGAAACCCGGTTCAGCAGGGCTTGTCGACATATTCAAGCGAAAAGGGAAAGTGTTAGGAGCCAATGATACTTCAGCAGCTGTCGGCTACGCGCCCATGACAAGAACGGAAAAAATAGTGTTAAAAACCGAACAGTTTCTCAACTCTAAAGAGTTTAAAAATCGTTTCCCAGAGTCAGGTGAAGACATAAAAGTAATGGGCTTCCGTTCTAACAACACTTTAAACCTAACAATCTCCATGGCTTTCGTTGACCAGTTCATAAGCAGCGAAGAAGAATATTTTGAGAAAAAAGCGAAAATCCTTGAAGAAATAGAAAAATTTGTAAATGTAGACATGGATTTCGAAAAAGTTAATGTTCAATTAAACACGCTTGACGTTCGCGGCAGAGGTATTGGAGGCTTATACCTAACCGTTCTAGGAACAAGCGCAGACAGCGGAGACTCTGGACAGGTTGGAAGAGGAAACAGAGTGAACGGACTAATATCCTTGAATAGACCTTTCTGTTCAGAGGCAGCAGCAGGCAAAAACCCAGTAAGCCATGTAGGAAAAATTTACAATGTTTTAACTTTCAGAATAGCCCAGCACGTTTATGACGAAGTACCGGAAGTTGAAGAAGTTTACGTATGGTTGCTAAGCAAGATTGGAAGTCCCATTGACCAGCCAGCAGTAGCTGCAGCCCAGGTGGTGATGAAAGGCAATAATTCCTTGGAAAAAGTTAGAAGCGAAATAGGTGAAGTGTTGGATTATGAGCTGGAAAACATAGATAAATTCTGCATCGAGTTGGCGCAAGGAAAAATCCAAACCTACTAACCTTTTCAACAATTGCCTGATGACAAAAGATTTTAGCCTATCCCACAGATACTAGGGTAGGCTGATGTTTATGGAAGCGTGGGAAGCAGCGAAAAACGCTCTAGAATGCGTATTAGAAGCGAAAAAAGGCGAAAAAATAGCCATTTTCTGCGACGATTTAAAAATGGAAATAGGCGAAGCCTTTGCAAACGGTGCCTTAAAACTTGGTCTTCAAACAAGAGTCATGTTCTTGAAAACCAATGCAAACTTTTTCAGACAAGAAGTTCCACCAGAAATTACGAAAATTTTAGACAAGCATCCTCAAGACATTTACATTAACCTTTTGCGAGGCATTCGCGAAGAAACACCCTTCAGAATAAAACTTATTCAAATGGAAACAAGAAATAGGAAAGCTCGGCTTGGTCACTGTCCAGGTGTAACTTTAGACATGCTGACAGACGGGGCTTTAGCATTAACCATTAAAGAACATAGAAAAATGCAAAGCTTTGCTCGTGATTTAATCCAAAAATTGGGCAACACTGTAAAAGTTGAAATCAAAAATTCAGCAGGGACAAACCTCTCTTTAAACGTTGAAGGCAGACCTTTCTTTACAGACACAATTCTCGATTGGGAAACTATGAAGTGGATGAATCTCCCAACAGGCGAGGTGATAGTGGCACCCATCGAAAATTCCCTTAATGGCAAGCTTGTCTGCGACATGGCTGTAGGAGGAATAGGCCCCCTTAAGACTCCAGTAAAGCTAACAGTTCAAAACGGCAAGGTAAAAGAGGTTGTTTCGGAAGACCTGCAGGTGTTAAGAAGGGTTCAAGATTCGTTAAACACTGATGATTGGGCAAAAATTGTGGGTGAATTTGCCTTTGGCATAAACCCTAAGGCAAGATTTGTGGAAGAATTTCTAGAGGCAGAAAAAATGCTAGGCACAATTCACATAGCTTTTGGAAATAATTCCGACATGCCTGGCGGAAAGAACATGTCTAAAAATCACATGGACTTTCTAATATCTAAGCCCAACGTGAAAGTTTTCAGCAAAGACGGTTCGAGCTTTGACGTTCTTGTAGAGGGTGTTTTCCAACCCCTCTAAAATGTCTTCTGAAATACTTAATAGATACGTAAGATTAATCATATAAGAAAGGTAGGGAGAGATTATGTCTTCAACGGACGAAAAGCTGCCCGTATCCGACTTTTATAAGGTTGTGGACTATGTTACAATTTTTAAAAGTGAGAAATGGTGGGAAGCCATAGTTCTTTTCGAATCTTTTGGAAGACGCTCTATTGGTTTATACCTCTGGCAAAAGCGGGGGGAAGCTTGGAAAAGAAAGCACAAGTTTAACATAAGAAACATGGATGAATGGAATAAACTGAAAAAAGCCATAGAACAGTTAACGCCTAAACTTGTTTCAAAATAAACAATTTTCGGCAATTTATGTATTTTAAATTCTGATTTTGAATAATAATCTAAAATTGAATAATTTTATTAATAAACTTTTATAACAAAAAGACTGGTTGAACCCTATGGAAACAGAACAAGAAACAAGTGAAGAACCTTACTATGAAGAAGAAAACCAAGAAAACCTTCAATCACCGCAACAAAACACTGCAGAGACCCCAGAAGAAACTTATGCGGTTGCAGAAGAAGAACAGCCACAACAAATAACAATAGAACCAAAACCGTTTAAGCTAAACAATCAAGAGGACAGAAGCGGTTTCGTCCATGGCCTATCCGTAGGACTTGGAATAGGGTGCATTGCAACCTTTATTGTTATGTGGGTTTCCATATTCTTTACTCCAATGCTGCCAACAACAATAACATACGAAGCTATGCTGTCCGTATTCATCTATCCATTAATCTACCTCCTCGCCGTTGGCTTGATAGCCCTAACAGCAGGCATAGTTAGAGAATATTACGCCAGAAAAGGCAACATCTAAACCACAAACAAATCCCAGCTTATTTTATCATCAACAATAACAATTTAATAATTAATAATATCAATTATAATCACGAAAACTTATGACCCACAAACTGAAACAAGTTTTAGAAGAAATAACATACGGAAAAGCACCGGGTCCTTCTCCAACATTTACAATTTTCCATTTAATACGAGCAATGGAACTTATAGCCAGAAAACCTGTTGGTCGCAGCAAACTAGCTGAAAAGTTAAAAGTAGGTGAGGGCGCTATACGAACAGTAATAGAAAGATTAAGAACTGCTGAACTAATCGCAACTTCTAAAGCCGGATGCACCCTCACGGATAAAGGAATAAAACTTTGGAAAGAGTATAAATCAATTTTTAAAGAAAAAATCGAAATTGGAAAAAATGAACTGACTTTAGCCGAATATAACTTTGCAATTTTAGTAAAGAATCTGGGACATAAAGTTACATCGGGTATGGAACAAAGAGATGCGGCCGTTATCGCAGGAGCGAAAGGAGCAACCACTGTAGTTATGAAGAAAGGACGTTTACTAATTCCATCAGTGTGTAAAGATTTAAGCAAAGATTTCCCAAAAGCCGCAAAACAGATTCTCAACCTTCTGAAACCCGAAGAAAACGATGCAATAATTGTTGCAAGTGCCGATGAACCTTCAAAGGCGGAATATGGAGCTTTAGCTGCTGCTTGGACACTTGTTAACGACTGTTAAAAGAATAATTTTTGCTTAGTACGTGTATTTGTCACCACCAGCGAGAATACGCTCTAAAGCCATGTTAAAATTGACTATTCCTTCGTTTGTCTTTGCCGAAACTGGAATTAGGAGGAATCTTAATCCAAGTTGGTGAATTGCCCGCATCATGTTTCTGCTCAGAAGACGTTTTGTCCCCTCAAGCTTCTGTTCTATGGCAAATTCCAACATCTTAGGATTTGCAGACCAATCCACAATTTTATCCACTTCTTCTTTTGGAAGCAAATCGCATTTTGAAAGCAAATGCACTTGGGGAAGGAAGAAACGGTTGTAGACCGCTGCTGAAAGGAAAAGGTTTGAAACATAGTTCAGCGGGTTAGCTGAAAAAACAGCGTCAAAAAGATAAACTATGACTTTAGGCTCCTCTGTAATTTCACTCGCTATGTAGGGACCGCTTGCTCTAAAGGCAAAAAGCTCCATCTGTCCAGGAGTATCCACCAACACAACATCTGATCTCAAATCTTCAATCTCCCTTGAAATTTCTTCAATTTTGTCCGCAATCAGATCGGTAGCCATTATTAAAGCACCGTTTGGTCCAAGCCCGTATTCTTCCATCAAGTTTTCTATATCTACATGGTTTCGGACGTCCACGTCAGGTGAGTAAGGAAGCGTTAATACTCCTGGGTCGAGATTCACTATGGCAACGTCTTGTTTTGATATTTTTAGCCATTCGCTGAAGGTTGCTGTTAAAAGAGATTTTCCCGAGCCTGCTGTTCCTATGATAAATATCATAAACATTCTGATGTCATCCTTTTAGATTGAGGTGTGTGTTAATTATCAAGCCTTGTTTGCTGGTAAAAGCTTTTCTTTAAGAGGGAATTTCTGGTGGTGAGGGTTCTGGGATTTGTGGTTGTTTTTGTCTCGTCATCAGAGCTATGACTACGCCTATGCATACTACAACTATTACAATAGTGAGAAGTAGGACAAAAAGCATGGAAACTATTGTTATAGCGTAAATTGAGCTATCTGCTCCAGCATATTCCTCATTTCCAGACCAGCTTGCACGGACATAGCACATGCCCGTTGTCTTTACGTTCCAAACACATGCAAATCTTCCTTCAGAGTCTGTCGTAAGCGTTTGAAGAATCGTCCATGGCGAATTGTTCTCTTGAATGTATATTACAACTGTTTCGTTCTGTAATTGGGGTGAAAGTTGTCCAGAAATTGTGACGGTTCCTCCTTGAATGAGAAACATGGGTGAAACTGTTAAAGATATAGATGAGGCGGTTAATGTTTGATAGCTTGCTGAAACTTGTCCTGGAGACGCTTGTTCACCGTTTTCTAAGCCGATTACCTGCACTGTTTTTAAGGCTTGTTTTAAATCGTCTGGGCATTCGCCCACTCTCCATCCTATTTGCCAGTTTCCCCCAGTGCATTCAGCCACATAATACTTCACATTTTTATACGTCACGTAGTAGGCCCAGCCCCTTGCATCGTAAGGTTGGTGAGAAAGACTAACACCAATGTTCATGTGGGCCTCGTTCTTATAATATAAAAGCACAACATCCAAACCGCCCGCCTTCAAAATTGATGCTGCAATGTAAGAGAAGAGGTCGCAGTCACCTTCATTTTCCACCATTGTTTCCACTGGATATTTTACTGGCAAAGTTTCCATGTAGGGTATTTGATGGACAATCATTAACACGCCGTTGGCAAAGTCCTCGTCGTCCGTGTAAATTTGCCAGAGGTTCTCTGCGATAGGTTCCAAGGCGTGGGGCGTAACGAATTTTGCGAAATCATCGTCTGTGTTTAGTCTGTGGCTTTGAGATTGGTAATACTCGTAAAGTGATTGGGGGATTGCAACATTCAGTCTATAGTGTGTGGAGCCGTTGGGCTGGTCTAAGAGTTGATAAGCCACGTTATAAGTTTCTGCTTGGCACGGCGTAGGTAGATAAGACGTTATAAGTAAAACTGTTAGAACCAAAAGCGTAATTGTCAGCGTTTTCTTTGCTCTTTCCATATGACATTTTGTTGCAAGTCTCGTTTAAGGAATTTATGAACTGCCAATCTATAGCAACAAATTAGAGGAGTGGTTGCTTCAGCCACCCGGATTTTCAATCATCAAGTCAGTGTCTAGCCTGCACCCCACATCGCAACCATAAATAGCTTAAAATCTTCCAAAACAAAACACTTTCGGAAATGCTACTTCGCCTTTTTCTGCTTAACTTTTCCACCACTTTTTTCTATAAGTTCAGAAAGCTGAACTATTGCTTTTCCTAAGCGGTTTTTAGCGGTTTGCGAGTTTTTGGCTGTTGTTGAAAAATGGATTTCTATGTGTGGTTTTTTCTCCTCGCCTTTTGGATGGGATTTTATGTAAATGTAAGGATTGTCATGCATTGTTTTGTCAATAAGTGGTGCTAATGTGGATTCCATTATCTTATCTGCATAAATGCTTGCTTCAAAAAACATCAAATTGCCCGCTTCTTTCCTAAGCAACGGTGCAACTGACTCTTCAAAAATAGCCTCCATTTCCGACGGAACGCCAGGCAAGGCTATTAAAAAAGTATTTTCTAACTCTACGAGAACGCCTGGGGCGGTTCCCACAGGGTTAGGTAAAGGTTTCGCTCCTTCTGGAAGGGTCGCCATTTTAACTCTGTGAGGTGTTAATTCAATTTTTCCCAGTTTTCCCGCTTTTGCGTAAGCCTCATATTTTTCTTTAATCGTTTTCAAGGCGTTTTCGTCAACTCTCAATTTACGTTTGAGAGCCTTTGCAATTCCTTCCAGCGTCTTATCGTCAAATGTGGGACCTAATCCACCTGTTGTTATTAAGAAGCGGGGTTTGCGTTTTAATGTTTCACGAATCGCGTTTGCAATTTCGTTAACGTCGTCGCCTACCACTGTTATTCTTTTTACGGTTATTCCCAGGGATGTTGCGCGTTTAGCCATCCATTGGGCGTTGGTGTTTAATGTTTTTCCAATTAGCAACTCGTTTCCTATGCAGATTATTTCTATTTGTGTGTCCATTTCTTTCCCTTTCCAGTGAATGTTAAAAATAAGTAGGATAAGTTCTTTTTATGCTGTTTGCTAACATGCCACTCTAAAAGCCGTCCATTTCGCCTATTTTTTCTTACTAAACCACCATTTCAGATATTCTTTTCTTCGCTTTTCCCGTTCGTCTTCTACCTCTATAGAGGGACGAAGTTTTTCCCGCAGTTCCATCAGTTCTTGACGTGTCACAGACAGACCGCAGCTTTTGCAAACGTAATGTTTTGTGGCTATTATATACTGCATTTCTCCACCACATTCTGGGCAATAAGGCATTTTCTCCACTTTCTCTTTCTGAAAGAAAAATGAACTTTCCTTGAGAAATAGGTTTCGCTTCTCTTCCGCTTTTACGTTATGAAGTTTACAAGCTTAGCTTCCTTAGCCAATTTTATCGCGCTCTCCATCTCATCTCTTGTAAGCCTTCTTCGCAATTCTGGAATTTCGTAAGCTCGCCACTCCGGCCTGTACTGAAACATAACATTCACCCGCGTTTCCACGCCCAGATTTTCAGCAATCCAATTTAAAATGGGCTTTGTGCAACATTCCAGATGCGTAGGCAAAACGAGCACACGTATAATTAATTCTCCAAATTTCTTTGCCATCAAATGGTTGTATGTGCAAACTTGCCAATAGTTAGGAGCTTCAGAAATTTTTTCAGCACAGTCGCCGGGACCATATTTAAAGTCTAAAAGGTAGACATCTGCGAATCCAGCTAAGAGCTGGGCTGTTTCTGGGCTGTAGTAAGTGTTGGAGTTCCATACAATTGGTATGTTGGCGTTTACGTGTTTGAAAGTTTCAAGCCAATGTTTTAGCCAAGGCGTAGGCTCTCCACCCACAAGGTTGGCGTTTCTGCATCCGCTTAACCGCAGATTCTCCACCTCTTTAGCTAGCTCTTCTGGTTTGTAGACTTCACCTTTCTCTATCCACTGGGAAATCGTCCAGTTTTGACAATGTTTACAACGCATTGTGCAGCCCATGGTAAAAATGGTTCCAGAAGGTACAAGCTCTGGCTCTTCACCTAAATGTTCAAAAATACTTGAAACTCTTATTTCAGAACCACATCTGCAAAAGCCCACTTTGCCTTCTAGCCTATTAACACCGCATCTGCGAACACAAAAATGGCAGCTGGCGAGAATTCTTTTCGCAATTTCAATTTTTAAGTCAAGATAAGAGTTTTCAACAGTTGGCATTTCCTTTAAGCTTCTTTTTCTAGAGTCCACATCCTTTTCCAGTTTGTAGAAAGCCTCTGTTAAAACCGCGTGTTTTTTCCAAAGCCTTTCCAAAGAGTCTTCTTCGCTGAATTCTGCTGGAAGCCTTTTAGCTAGAATAAATTTCGCTGGCTTCTCATTCTCCATTACAGCAAAGTATCTGTTTAGGCTTTTTCTCGCCCTCTTGTTACTTAGCACAGCAGTTGCGTCTGGACGGAGAATTTTCCACATTCCTCTTCCAATCACATTGTAAATTTAGAAGAATTATTAAAACAAGGCGTATGGATAAGAGTAGCCGCTGGGATGCAGTTTACCTTTAATCGGAATCTCTTCACCGCAAACTGGGCAACGCATATCCTTGGTTAAATTCCATTTTGTAATTTCAAAGCCAAAACGTTTTATCAGTAGCTCATTACAGCTTGGACAATACGTGTTTTCGCATGGGTGTCCAGGCACATTTCCAATGTAGACATAGTTCAACCCCGCGGCTTTTGCAGCTGAATAAGCTTTCTCTAAAGTTTCAATGGAAGTGGAAGGTATTGTTGTCAGCTTATAGTCGGGATGAAAACGCAGCAAGTGGAATGGAACATTTTTTCCAAGATTCTCCACAATCCACGAGGCTAGCTCCTTAACCCTTTCAATAGAATCCCCTATTTTCGGCACAACCAAATTCGTTATCTCTATATGAATGTCATTCCGCCTCATCTCTTTTAAAGCCTCATATATGGGTTCTACGGAAGGAACCGAAGAAAAAGACTTGTAAAAGCCGGGGTCTCCACTACCCTTAAAGTCAACAGTTGCTGCGTCAAGATAGGGCGCTATGGTTTTTACGGCTTCCGGCGTTATATACCCATTAGTTACAAAAGTGTTGAAAAACCCCACTTGATGAGCTAATTTAGCCGTATCATACGCGTACTCGAAAAAAATTGTTGGTTCCGTGTAGGTGTAGGTGATTCCTTGACAACCATTGTCTCGTGCAGCCTTAACAACTTCTTCTGGAGGAAAATGTTTCCCTTCTATGTTTTTCTCTTGACTAATCATCCAGTTGTCGCAAAATTTACATCGAAAATTGCATCCGATGGTGGCTATGGACATTACCAAGGCTCCGGGATGAAAATGGGCAAGCGGTTTTTTCCCTATAGGGTCAACACATGCTGATATTGCCTTGGCATATACGAGTGAAAAAAGCGTACCGTCTTCATTTTTCCTTACAAGGCAGAAGCCTGTTCCACCATTCTTTATTATACATCTTCTTCCACATAGATTACACTTAACTTTTTTATTCTCTATTTTTTCATAAAGCATAGCTTCATGCAATGACATTTAATCTTCTATCCTCGATTTAAAGGGTTTAAACCTTATCTGTAAATCTTTCGCTTCTCTAGGAAGGTTTACCCAACTTTTGCGGCTGTTCTTCCTTGATTTCAAAAACAAACGGAGGATTATTAGTTTTGACGTTTAACTCCACAGTTAGCAAACCCTCTAGAAAACCAGCCCAGATTTGCGGTTTGCTAATAAACGGCGTTTTTATAAGAATGTATTTGTCTTTTAAGTAGAAGTCGCCGAACCCTTGAACCCTCAGGCGTTTGAAAACTTCCTGCCATTTTTCACGGTTTGCTGTTTCAATGTTAAGGGTGGCTTCCATAGAAACCTTTGCTGCTTCACCCATTTTTCTCCCTATTTCCCGCCATTTTTCGCGTGGAATGTTCTGAATAAGTATGTTGATTAATTCAACGTTCACAAAGGCTATGCGGCTTATACCACAATAATATTCGCCGGGAAAACGCCAATCATAAACCATCATGCTCCGGTAAACGTCAAGCATCTTGGAAATTAGGGGTTTTATGCCGGGCTCCTTCCCCTCTCTGATAAGCGAGTCTATAAACTCGCGTTCTTCTTTTTCCAAAATTATCGTTGTTCTTTTGGTATTTTTTCGGTTTTTATTTATGATTTCTTCGAGCTTTTTCTCTTTTTCCTTCTGCATAATTGTTATATCCTTTAGCATATCTTATATGCTTTGCTAACTTGACGTACACAACTAAACAATTTTAACATTAAATCATCATTTTAATAATCACAGATGAAGAATTTTGTTTCGAAAAGATGATGTTGCTGGGTATCCGTAGGCATACAAAAACTAAGAAATAACCTTGTTTTTAACCAGATACCACAAAAGTATTAAGCCCACAATAAAGAGAATGCCACCTGAAGCCATAGAAAGCACGTACTCCATGTTGAGAACATTTATTAGTACATAAACTACATATGTTGGCCCGGCAAACATCAGAAGAGCCGCTAACAATATAAAAAAGGTTTTCCAGAATTTTGAATTTAAATCTATTTTAGCTGGCATGTTTTCACTTTCCTATACCAGATTCAAATTTACTGTTTTGTCTTATAACCCTTCCTTTACTTCGTTTCCTAAAGCCTTCATGAGAAACTTGAAAACTGCAAAACCAGCTCCACGGTCTGCTTTAAGCCCCGTTGTTGAACCTAAGAGGCATACGCCTTCCAATCCGCGTTCTTTTGCAAGCGCCAATGTCAAGCCCGTAGCTCCTACAATTCTGCCTTTGCTGTAGATTACAGCGCCTTTTTCCATAAATTCTGTTGCAAGTCTCGGCGAAGTTGCAGCCACGTAAACCTGCGCTTCTTCTTTAGTTATTGGAACCCCGCCAATTGTTACGATAAAGTTGCAACCGTATTTTTCCACAAAATCCAGTATTTCATTACAAACCACGTAATGCGCCACCACGTCGTCAAAAGACGGTTGCGTATCACCCGTCATTATTAAGAAATCGTTCTTTTCCATATGAGCAGCGTAAAACTCGTATTTTGGCAAGCGGCAAATACCTTTAGAATTGACCGAAACGTAGTCTGGAAAAGAAGGCGAATACAACTCTGCAAAAGGTTTCGCTCCACAAAACTTTATCAAAAGATAAGCTGCAATCTTTCCAACATTTCCAAAACCCGGAAGCCCCTGGACAAAAACTGGATTTTCAAAAACAGGCTCGAATATTTTGTGAAAGTAAAGCCTATCCATCTTGTATACGCCAACAGTTCATAAGCGGAAACGTAATACTAAAATGTTTCACGAAAATATTTAAGAATGCTTTTACTTAGCATAAAGGTAGCGGGGTGGGGTAGCCAGGATTAACCCGCTGGGCTCATAACCCAGAGATCGGTCGTTCAAAAAGAGGTCGGGTGTCTGGCCTCTTGAAAGTCGACCCCCCGCTACTATTTTATTAAAAATTTGCTATGGAAGTTTTTTCCACAAATTTAAAATTCTACTTATCATCATTAATTATTGCAAACAGATTAGGAAGGGGAGAAAATGAACTATTCCACTTTAGGCCTTTTAAAAGGAAACTCGAAGCCACTGATGCTGATTTCATTGTTGATGATATCTTCATTTGCATTTGCAATACCTCTGGCGGTGAATTCACCAATCTCGCCATGCTACATGAAAATTTCGCATACTCTTCTTAACATGATAGAAACTCAAGGAGATACTCCTATAAACATCTTGATTACTACCGCTACAGATGACTATAGCAGTGTTATAGCCGATATTCAAAGACTGGGTGGAAATATTAGAAATCAATTTCAGTACGTTGACGTACTAGCAGCGTCTATCCCTGCCAACAAGATTCTTACTCTTGCAGAAAACAAAGACATATTAAGAATCTACTATGATGAGCCTCGTTCTCTGGCTGGTGTTATTCCGCAAATCCCAGAGCTTGACGTGGAACCTGAATCTGCAGACGCCTACTTAAGCGGCTACGAAACTATAGTTGCAACTCCAGAAGCGATAGCTGAAATCCAACCGTGCAACTATTGGAACCCGACGGCTATGGGAGCTGAACCCGTGTGGGAGCTTGGCGACTATGGTCAAGATACGTTGGTGGTAATTATCGATACTGGCTTGTGGGCAGGCCACTTCTTGTTTGCTGGCACTTCTATAATCGGCGGTGTTGACCTTAGCCCAGATGTTGGCACAGAATATGAAGGATGGAACAGAACTGATAACCATTGGCACGGGACTCACGTGGCTGGAATAATCGCAAGCACTGGCGGAATAATCGTGCCCGAAGACGACCTATTAGTTCAAAGCATTGAATTATACACTGGACAAGAATTGCCGTCTGCCGAGCCATATGGGTATCCCGGCTACAAAGTAATTTGGCTTTTAGGTATGGCACCTGCTGCTGACCTATTTTCCATCAAAGTGTTCCCGCACACCGGAGAGGGTGTTCCAGAATCCTACATCCTAGCAGGAATGGAATACGCGTTAAACATGAAACTTGAACAAGGATACGATGTTGATGTTATAAGCATGAGTCTTGGCGGACCAACAGTGTTTGATGGTAGAGACGTAGAAGACCAACTTGTTGATTACATAACCTCATATGGCATAACCGTTGTTGCCGCAGCTGGAAACGAAGGCCCAGCCCCAATGACTGTGGGTAGTCCAGGGTCTGCAAACACGGCAATAACCGTCGGAGCCGCTGCAACTCCTGTACAAACGCGAGTTTTCTGGGACCAGATTTATGAGACACTAGGAATAGGATACTACTTATTTACTAGCGAAACACCTCAAATCTACGCCTTTAGCAGCCGAGGACCAACATCAGATGGCCGCTTAAAGCCAACTTTAGCCGCTACAGGAATTTATGTAATGTCAGCTTACCATGACGAGGAAGACCCGCAGGCCATAGCGTGGGCTTCTGGCACTTCTATGGCTACTCCAGCCGTTTCAGGAGCCGTAGCACTGTTAAACACTTATGCAGAATCCTTCATTTCAGGCGCTACACCTGAAGATTACAAGCAAGCTCTTCAAAACGGCGCTGTTTGGCTCGAGGGCTACAACGAATACGACCAAGGAGCAGGCTTCCTGAACGCTTGGAACGCGCTGGTAGCCTTAGACAATGACCCTTCAATAGGTGATGTGGCAGAACCTCTGCCTCCGTGCGGTTGGCTTGAAGATATAAGCAATATACCCATCTTTAGTGCTGGAACCTACGAAACAGACATTATTGATTTGCAGCCAGGCCACAAGAAAGACTTCATATTCAGAGTAACCCACCTTACTGGTTCAATAGAATTGGAGATAACCAACGTAGAATTAGGCGAGGACATCGGCTTAAACAGTCTTGAAGTCTACATCCAAAGCGCCAAGAGAGCAACCTACGCGTACTTTATAGATAGCGCCAACGTTTGGGGTGACGCTTCATTCTTAATCACCGACTATGAAACAACCTGGTCAGGAGATGTATCCGGTGTTTACATGGATGATCTTACACGCTTGGCACCTATAGAACAAGGCTATGTTAAGATAGTTATAGAAAACGATTGGACAAGCTACGACAATATATCGTGCCACATAAAAATCAAAGTGAAACATCAAAGATGGCGACCAGGGTTCTACAAATATGTAATATTAACCGGCAAGCTTGCTGAAGGCGAAAACACGGGATGGATAGATATTAAAGTGCCAAAGAAGGCAGTGTCTGCAGAAATTACGCTTTACTGGTTAAGAGACTGGAGCGTGTATCCAACATCAGATCTTGACCTGTATGTTTACTGGGACGAAGGATACAACTTCGACGGTGTAACATTGAACTCGCCAGAACGTGTAATACTAGGAAACCCGACTACACTATCCGTACTTATAGACGGTTACTCAATATATGCTGGAAACGAACCCTACGTGCTAATCATCAAATTTACACTAAAATTCAGTGGGTTTGGAATACGCTAAAACGCAGACTAAAGCAGAATCCTTCCCCCATTTTTATGGTATAAAACCTTTAGAAATCTATTCCAATAATTATTTAAAGTTACTACCTGACTGACCCCATCGCTCTTTGAATTTAGAGCATCATACCAGTTATAGATTATGAAATCAAACAAAATAATTTTCAGAGAGAAAATTATAATAAACATTCTCATCCATAACCTTGAAGTGAAATCCCATGCAACGCGACACATTAGAAAATGCATTGTTCTCCATAACAATAAATCCCATGCTCAAACCATTAATTAGCTCCATCGACAAAAATTGTCCAAAAGATGGCAGTCTCCTCTTGAATTCGTTGAAAGATTTCTTAGGAGAACCTGTTCCTCTTTGTTCCACATGCCGACACATAAGCCGTAAAATAGCCAATCCATTTTATGAAATTGGCAGCCGTCTCTTACGTGCAGACAAGAATTTCATGCGCAACCAATTTTTAAACAATGAATACGGCGAGGCTTGGCTTCGCGGGTTCGGCTTAATGATGAAAGGTATAGAAAAATATGGCATACGCATACCCTTTGTGCCGGCTGGACCTTTTGAAATTGTTTGGAACTTTACCTATCAATGTAACCTTAGGTGTAAACATTGCTATGAAAATGCAGGAAACACTAAACGGAGGGAACTCTCAACCGAAGAAGCTAAGGAGGTTCTGGACATTCTTTCACACATTTCTGGTATAGGATTGCCCGCCCTTTCTTTCAGTGGAGGCGAACCCCTCGTTAGAAAAGACTTTTTTGAACTGGCTGCTTACGCGAGAAAACGTATAGGATACGTTAGCATAGCCTCAAACGGAACTTTAATCACAAAGGACAATGCAAAGAAAATAAAAGATGCAGGAATAGACTATGTGGAAATAAGTATTGATGGTGCTACGCCGCAAGTGCACAACGAGTTCAGAGGAGTTCCGGGTGCCTTCGAAAACGCTATGAGGGGTGTAAAAAACTGTGTTGAAGAAGGCATAGACACATGTATCGCAACGGTTCTGCACAAGGGTAACCTGGCGGAAACGGAGAAAATAATAGGCTTAGCTAAAGAGTTGGGCGTTAGATTTATGCATTTCAACTACATTCCAACTGGAAGAGCAAAAGCCTATGTAGAGTTAGACTTGACCCCTGAAGAGAGGCTTCATGTTCTAGAAACGATTGGAACAGAAATAATTGGATTGTATTTGCAAGCAAAAGAGGAAGAAGTAAAATATGGAAAATCTAATGTGAAGGTCGACAGATTTTTCAGCACTTGCCCTCAATATGCTAGCGTAACAAAAGAGCTTTCACAAAAGTTTGGAGAAAAATTCATGGTGGAAGCTCACTACGCCGCAAAAAAGGGCGTGGAAAATGTTGCAAACTTTCTAGGCGGATGCGGTGCTGGGCGTCTATATTGCTGTCTCGAACCAAACGGAGATATCAAACCTTGCGTCTTCTTTCCAACAAATAAGGATACGGTGCTTGGAAACATATTAAAAGACAATTTTGAAGAAATCTGGGATAATCATCCACTTTTATGGAAACTTCGCGTAAGAGAAGATCTAGAAAACTACATTGTCGATGGAAAAGAAGTGGGTTGCGGAAACTGTCCAGACAAGTATATTTGTGGAGGTTGCCGAGCAAGGGCCTACAGCTATTTCAATGGAAATGTGAATGCGCCAGATATAGGTTGTATTCACAACAAACCTTTATGGGAAAAAATAGTGGGAAATAAAAAACGATAAAGACGTAAATTATGCTTTTCCCTTTTCTTCCTTACCGAAATATTTTGTCCATTTAAGTTTTCGAGCGTCTCTTCCAAACTTCAAAGAGCTTTTTCTACATTTACTCGAACAAAACCACAAAATAGAACCATCATTTTTAACATACATCATGCCAGTACCGGCTGGAAATTCGCTGCCGCAAAATGAACATTTTCTAGGTCTAGGCAATGGAATATCCTCCTTCTAACCATCTTTAGATTAGCGGGTAATCTTCTTTGCTTCCCTCTCTGTTTCTCTAAGCATTAGAATATCTTGAACTCGTATAGGACCCTTAACGTTACGTGTTATAATACGCCCTTTTTCCCTACCTTCTAAAATGCGCACTCGCACTTGTGTAATTTCGCCAGTCACCCCAGTTCGACCGATTATTTGGATAACTTCTGCTGGTGTAAGCTCTTCTCCAGCCTCTTTCTCTCCCTTACTCATCCTTTAGTTCCTCTTCTGACCTGCTCAATTCTTGTAACTATCTCCTTAACTAATCCTACAGCTTCTCCCTCTTTGACTATACACGCAGAAGCAGCTGGAACATCAATACCCACAGCACCGCCAATCTTCTCCTTACTTGGAACAAACAAGTATGGGATTTTCCTCTCTTCACATAAAAGCGGCAGATGCGCCACAACTTCCGGCGGGTCAACATCCTCAGCTATAACCACAAGCTTTGCCTGTGCTCTTTCAACAGCCTTAGTAGTCTCGTTTGTGCCTTTTCTGACGGAGCCCGTTCTTGCGGCTATTTGCAGGGCTTCATAGGCCGCATCTGCAACTTCTTTGGGCACTTCAAATTTTACGTAGAATGGTTTCGACATAAGCCTCACCCTTCAAATGCACAGTCTTATCAACATTTCTCATTTATGAAGGTTTCGACTCTAAAAGCCAAATAAACGCCTTTTAATCGCGTTTAGAGACGGAAAAATTTAAATAACATGCTTCATTTGAACATTTGCTTTTCGTAAGGGGAAATTAAAAGTTTGCAGAGATTAGGCCGAGTCCTACACGTAACTCCTAGCATGAACATAATAGTAAAAAGTGAAACTATACCGAAACTCGGCCAAACAGTCGTTGACGAAAACTTAAAAGTCGTGGGAAAAGTTTTCGACATAATCGGCCCAACATCCTCGCCATACGTGACAATAAAACCTTCTATTAAAGAGCCTAGAAAATTGGCGAATAAAAAACTCTATGTAATCCCCTCGAAAAGGAGAAAGGAGAAGAAATAAAATGGCTGAGGATGAAAAAGAACATAAACATGCTGATCCGCCTTTAGCGGTATCGCAGGAAACTACAGGGGTTCAATGCTGCCCTGAATGTGGCAGCACAAGACTTATGCGTGATTACGAAACTGCAGAGATAGTTTGCATGGATTGCGGATTAATAATAGCGCAAAAAATAGCTGATAGAGGACCGGAATGGAGAGCCTTCGATGACGAGCAAAGAACGAAACGCACAAGGGTCGGCGCTCCATTAACATACACAATCCACGATAAAGGCTTATCCACAATGATTGATTGGCACGACAAAGACATCTACGGAAAAAGCTTATCACCAGGACAGAAAGCCCAAGTATATCGTCTTAGAAAATGGCAACGGCGCATAAGAGTTTCAGACGCTACTGAACGAAATCTTGCTTTTGCATTGTCTGAAATAACAAAAATTGCCAACAATCTAAATCTTCCCAAGAACATATTGGAAACAGCCTCCGTTATCTACCGTAAAGCTGTAAAAGAAAGGCTAATACGTGGAAGATCTATCCAAGGGGTGACTGCCGCAGCAATTTACTTGGCTTGCAGACAATGTGGACTAGCTAGAACATTAGAGGAAATAGCTCAAGCCTCAAGTGTTAACAAAAAAGAGGTAGGTCGAAGTTACCGCTTTCTAATAAAAGAGCTGGACTATTCTATTCCACCACTTAAGCCAAGCCAATATATAACTAAATTTTCTAATCAGCTTACAATGCAGGGAAAAGTTGAAGAAATTGCTCACAAAATTTTAGCCGCAGCTAAAGAACTTAAACTTACTTCTGGACGCGGTCCCACAGGCATCGCTGCTGCAGCAAGTTACATAGCTTCTGTTCTAACTGGCGAAAGAAAGACGCAAAGGGAAATAGCTGAGATAGCGCAGGTAACGGAGGTTACGATAAGAAATCGTTACAAAGAGTTAGTTGAACGTTTGATGTTTCAGATAAGTCTCTAACATTACCCCCTCTATTTTTATAATTTCATTTATATGCTTCGAAACATTTTACATAAACTCTT
Organism: Candidatus Bathyarchaeota archaeon; assembly: GCA_003601605.1. Lineage (GTDB taxonomy): Archaea > Thermoproteota > Bathyarchaeia > Bathyarchaeales > Bathycorpusculaceae > PIXZ01. Next base: position 15,279 of record PIXZ01000002.1, on the reverse strand, counting down.
CTTCTTCACAATTTGAACATTTTTCTTCATCCACCGAAGAGGATACAGTCTCATCAAATTCTTGAAGAAGCTCTTGAGGAATCTTACCTTTAAGATTTCTAAACTCCTTTCTCAACTTATCTACTTCATCCTCCAAGTTTTTCGCTTTCTCACTCAGTTCAGCAACCTCTCTAAGCTGGCTAATTTCTTCTAAAAGCATATTTTTCTCCTCTTCTAAAGCCTTAATTTTCTCCTCAAGTTTAGCTTTCATTTCAATAGCACGCATAACTCTCGCCCATAAACCCTATTCAACAAATTGTAATTAAATAATTTATCATCCATCAATCTTGCAAAACACATTTTAAACACTACCCATCAAAATATATTTGGTGTTAATTGTTGGTTAAATGCCCCAAATGTGGAGGCAATGTCGAATCTCCCATTAAAACTTGGCGTTTTTCTTCCAGAAAAACTGCTAAAACTGGTGAAAAATCCAAAATTATAATGGGCATATTTGAATGCCCAAGCTGTAAAGCTAGGTTCAGAGCAGCTCTGGAACCCGATACAACGCCGGAAGAAAGAGTAAGTATTAAAAATATGGTGGAAAGAATTAAAGGTATAAGAGGCGAGCTTATGCAGACTTTAAAAAATCTTCGTGAAAAAATAAAAACTTTGGAGACTGAAAGAGCGAATTTAATGATTGAAATTGAAAAGTTAAGGAAGGTTGCAGAGTCAAGAGTGGTTGCTCTTGAAAGTGAAGTGAGCATGTTGAGAGAAGAAGTGAAATCTTTAAGGGAGCTTTTGGGTTATACAGAAGACTTGGAAAAATAGAAAGGCTAGGTTAGATATTTTTTATAATATTCTTGGGCTTTAGCTACTGCTTTTTCCGGGTTTTTCAGTATTTTATATTTCTTGTTCGGTGAGAGTTTCTCGCATTTGCCAAAATATGCCTTCACTTTTTTAACGTTCCCTTCATAAATTGCCATGGCACCAGCAATTTCATACCACACTCTTGCATTCAGCAAGTCTTTATCCTTCTCAAATTTTTTAGCCTTTTCCGCAGCTTCTTCCATGGAGACTTCGATTTTTCTGGGATCTAAAAACATCGTGTCGAATAATGCTTCATAAGTTTCTTTGTCGCTTCCACAAAGTTCTTTAAGGTTACTTTTAACTTCTTCACTTTTAACCTCTATTTGCGTTTCTTTTTTTCTTTTTAATTTGTCAAGCAAACCCATAGTTCAGCCCCACTAGATAAACCATTCTTACATAGATTCAGTTATAAATATTACAGTTAATTTTAAAGGTTTGTATGCTTACATTGTAAAGTATGCCGTATAAGTTCACCTTTGATCTTTCGCGGATTTCACGTTTCTTTTTCACCGAGATTACTAAGGCTGGATATCAGATAAATATCCATAGGAAGATGGGTAGAACTGTTCAGGAAATTATTAAAAAGTTCAGAATTGACGAGGCTACAGGTCTTAATTTGTCTGATGCTGTGCTTGTCATTCAAGACCTTGTTGAAATACAAGCTAGGAATCTTTTAGAAAGACAGAAATTTTTGCAAACAAGGAAGAGAGCGCTTTTTCTGCCGCATTGTTCAAGAAAATACATGGATAACCGTTGCAAAGCATCGTTTGACCCAAATATTCCAACTTACAGGTGTGCTCATTGCTCACAAGACTGTTTAATTAATAAGGCAGTGTCTATTGCCGAGAAAAAAGGGTATGACGTTTATATTCTGCCTGGGGGTTCTTGCATCCCGAAAATTCTTAAAGCTAAGCATTATGAGGGTGTTGTTGGAGTTGCTTGTGGTGAAGAGATAAAAATGGCTGGGGAACTGACGAAGGAGATGGGTATTGCTGGTCAGGCTATTCCTCTTATAAAGAATGGTTGCGCAAACACTTTCTTCAACATTGAAACTTTATACAGCGTTCTTTAGCTAGAATAGGGTAAATGCGCCTGGAGGAGAGAAAAAGGGGAAGTAAGGGATAAGATATTAGCGCGATTTCATTTCTTTTTCTTGGTTTTTCTTTTCGTTGTCCTTTTCTTTGTTGTTTTCCTTGTTGTCTTCTTTGTTGTTTTCTTCTTGCTCTTGCGGGGCACTGTTTGCACCTCAAATAATCAGGTTTTAAGTTATTGTATATGATTTATATTTGTAATTTTCGCATTTAAAAAGTAAAAAATTAGAGTTACCCTCTAAAATTTTAAATCATCAAAATTTACTTTACAAGCTCTCTTTTCTTCCAACGCAAATTTTTGCTTCTACACTTTCTACATTTAGTTGCTGTTGCAGCGTTTCTTGCACCACATTCTCTGCATATTTTCATGTAAAGCCTATGTTTTTGAGCAAGTGATTTTTTAAGCGGGTCCATGATCGGCATTTAATTTTACCTCTGTGTTATAGCTGGAAATCAGATAACATGCTGACAGATATACTTTTTGCCCAACGTTTTTATACGCTTAGAAGTTTTGCTACGTCGTTTGGTTTTTCAGCTACTTTAACGCCGGCTTTTCTTAAAGCTTCAATTTTGCTTTCTGCTGTGCCAGCTTTACCCATGACAATTGCGCCCGCATGTCCCATACGTTTTCCTGGAGGCGCTGAACGTCCAGCTATGAAAGCTACAACTGGTTTGGGATATTTTTCTTTAACTATAAACTCGGCTGTTAATTCTTCTAGGTTGCCGCCTATTTCCCCTATTAAAACTACTGCTTTTGTTTGGGGGTCGTTTTCAAACATTTTAAGGGCGTCGATAAAGTTTAGTCCCGTTATCGGGTCTCCTCCTAAGCCTAGACATGTGGATTGTCCTAGATTTTTCTTTGTTAGGCTTGCAGCTATTTCGTATGTTAGGGTTCCACTTCTTGAAACCATGCCTATGTTCCCAGACTTAAAAATGTGGGCTGGCATTATTCCCAGCTTGCTTTTTCCAGGAGTTATTATTCCCGGCGTGTTAGGTCCAATTATTGTAGCGTTAACTTGTTTTGCATAGTTCATTACTTCTATAGAGTCTTTTATTGGAATATGCTCCGTAATTATTACGAGGGTTTTTATTCCATTCTCTAGGGCTTCCAGGGCTGCTTCCGCGGCAAAAGGTGCCGGTACAAAGATTATGGAAGCGTTTGCCGAGTGTTTCTCTTGGGCTTCTTCAACGGTGTCGTAGACGGGTATGCCATGGACTTGTGTTCCGCCTTTTCCCGGAGTTACACCTGCAACAATTTTTGTTCCATATTCCAGCATGAGTTTGGTGTGGAAGCGTCCTTGTGTTCCTGTGATTCCTTGGACGATGGCGCGGGTGTTTTCATCTATTATTATTCCCAATCTAAATGCCTCCTTTTTTAGAGATTTCAACAACTTTTTCTGCAGCTTCTTCCATGCTTTCTAGCACAGGGATTCCCGCTTCGGTTAGTATTCTTTTTCCTTCTTCCTCGTTTGTTCCTACAAGTCTTATGACCATGGGTTTAGTTACTCCAATTTTCCTTTTTGCTTCCAGTATTCCTTTTGCAACTTCGTCGCAACGGGTTATTCCGCCTAAAATGTTTATGAATAAAGCTTCAACATTCGGGTCTGATAGCACTATTTTAAGGGCTGTTGCTATTTTTTCTGCTGGGGCTCCTCCGCCAACGTCTAAAAAGTTTGCAGGTTTTCCGCCGTAAAATTGAATTGTGTCTAATGTTGCCATAACTAGTCCCGCACCGTTTCCTATTACGCCTATGTTTCCTTCCAGTTTGACGTAAGCCAAGTCGTTTTTCAGTGCTTCTATTTCTTGTGGCGACAGCTCACTTTCACTTTCGAAGAGTCTTTTTTTGTATTGAGGGTGACGGAATAGTGCGTTGTCGTCGATTATTATGCGGGCGTCTGCCGCTACAAATTTTCCGTCTGTTGTTTCAACCAGAGGGTTCATTTCGATTAGTTCAGCATCGTAGTCCATGCTAGCGCGATATAGTCTTTCAAAGATTTTTCCTATCTCGTTAAGTTGGCTTCCGCTGTAGCCCATTTTTCTTGCTATTTGTCGTGCGTGAAAAGAACGGAAACCAGTTTTAGGGCTTATTAGAAATTTTATGATTTTTTCTGGATGTTTTTCTGCTATTTCTTCTATGTCCATTCCGCCTACAGAGGAAGCGATTGCAACGTAGCTCTGGTTGAACCTGTCGGTGGTTATTCCAAAGTAAAGTTCCTTTTTTATTTCTATTTTTTCTTCAATCCAGACGCTTTTCACAGGTATGCCTTTTATCTCCATGTTTAACAGTTTTTCAGCGGCTTTTTCCACTTCTTCAATGGAATCGGCGAACAAAATTCCTCCAGCTTTTCCTCTTCCAGCAACAGGCACTTGAGCCTTCACTGCTAGTGGTGGGTTCAGTTTTTCTGCAATTTCACGGGCTTGGTTTAGGCTTGTTGCCAGTTCTCCTTTTGGTGTAGGTATCCCATAATTTGCCAGTATATTTTTTGCTTCATATTCGAAGAGCTTCATTTTTTAATTCTCCTTACTTCATGGTTTCTATGGCTACGTAGGATTTTGTGTCTTGTATTCCTTCAATAGATGAGAGTCTTTTTAAAACTTCGTCAAGCTTTTCACGGTCAACTATCAAAAGGGCGTCCACGTCACCAGTTATTCTAAAGGCTCTTTGAACTATGAGCTCTTTTATCTTTTTGTAAGCATAAATTCTTTTGTGGGGAGAAACTTTTATAAATATGAAGGCAGGGGTTGCAGAGATTCCCAGAGTGTTAAGTCCTTTTTCTGTTACGTCAATGAATCCTCTTCCAGTGCGTATGTAGTTTAGGTCTCGCAGTTTTCGCAAGTGAACGTTTAAGGCTTGTCTGCTTATTCCAAGCTCTTTCGCCAACTCTTCCTGTTTCATGTTTAGGGTGTAGGTGCTCGTAGCTTTTCCTTTTTCATAGAGCATTCTTAATATTTGCATGGAACGTCTTGTGAGCGCTTCCAAACTTTCCTCTCCTGCTAGTTATTTGCTAATTTTTAGCTTTACAATAGTTAGCTTTTATTTAAAATTTTAGCAAGATTCAAGCCTTTTATAAACAAGCAGCCTAGTAACTTCTAGCCCTTTAATGCGTATCAGATAGAAGTTAAAACCGTAATGTATTTATTTATCGATAAAAATGGTTATGAAGCCATAGAAAAAGTGAAAACTAGGAGTGAGGCGGTACAAAATGTCTGAAAGCAACTCAGTGTTGATCGGGAGAAAGCCAGTAATGAACTATGTACTGGCTTGCATAACCCTCTTTCACGGCGGAGCAAAAGAAGTAAATGTTAAAGCAAGAGGGAGATCCATAAGCAGAGCGGTTGATGTCGTCGAGGTTGTTAGACGTAGATTTCTGCCAGACGTGAAAATCAAGAAAGTCGGTATTGGAACGGAGCAAGTGGCACCCAGGGAAGAGGGTGGCACGCCCACAAACGTCAGTACAATTGAAATAACGCTGGAACGCTAAAACGTCGGTTCTCCGTAAAAAATCAGAGCTCCGCCGCCCCTCCTTTATTTGTGGAGGGCGCTTTTATAGGTGAAAACAGTACTATGCAGTTTCTGTCTAAAAAGCGGAGTGTTATGCCAAAAGTGTTTAGGTAAACTTAAATCTGGCGAAGTAAGCAATTTAGACTTAAAAATAGCTCGTTTACTACTTTCTTTAGAAGATAAGTATCCTTCCCTTCAGAATGTTTATTTTCACAAAGCTGTAGATGTAGGAAAAACTTTAGCAATAATTGTGGGTCCTGGGGATGTCTCGCGTCTTTTGAGCTATGGCGGAAAAATCATTAAGGCTTTGGGCGAAGAGACCGGCAAGAAAATTCGAGTTTTAGAATATGGTGTGGATGATAGGAAATTTTTGGAAGACTTGTTTGCTCCTTTGAGCATTGTAACGATTAATACGATTTGGCTTCCTGATGGTACAACGGAAACGAGAGTTATTTTGAGAAAAAGGCGTGGAAGACGTTTGCCTTTTGATGTGAAGGCTTTAAAGGAGATTGCCCATAAAGTTCGTAATATGACCCTGCGCGTAGAGTTTACCGAGTAATATGTCGGTGAAGGTATGAAGTTAGATTCCATTGGTGATTGGAAGAGAACTCATTATTCCGTAGATGTCAAACCTGAAATGGATAGCCAAGAGGTTACTCTTTTCGGATGGGTTAAAGAAATTAGAGATTTGGGTGGAATACGTTTTATAATATTGCAGGATAGAGAAGGAACAATACAAGTCACTGTTCCACGTAAAAAAGTAAGTAACGAAGTGTTGTCGAAGTCTGATGTTTTACAAAAACGATACAGTATAGGCGTAAAAGGAATTGTGAAGAAAACCGACATGACGCCTAGAGGCGTCGAAGTAGTTCCGAAGGAAATAAAAATTTTCAGCACAGCAGCCTTTCAACTACCCATTGACATAACTGGAAAAACGCCAGCCGGTCTGGAAGTTCGATTAGACTCGCGGGCTCTTGACCTTTGCCAAGAGGAAAACATTGCGGTTTTCAAGATTCAGCACATAGCCGTAGATGCAATACGAAACTTTCTATTTGAAAAGGGCTTCATAGAAGTTCACACTCCTCGAATAATTGCTTCGGCAACCGAAGGCGGCGCCGCCCTCTTCTCAGTTGACTATTTCAAAAAGAATGCTTTCCTTGCCCAAAGTCCACAATTGTATAAAGAACAGCTAGTTATGAGCTTGGAAAAAGTTTTCGAAATCGGCCCTTTCTTTAGGGCTGAAGAATCTCACACTCGTCGCCATTTAAGCGAGTTCGTATCCATAGACATTGAACAAGCCTTCGCTGATGCTGAAGACGTTATGCAATTACTTGAAAGACTGATGCAGCATGTCTGTAAGACTGTTAACGAAAAATGCCAGAGGGAACTAGCTGTTTTAAAGCATAAGGTGGAGGTACCAGAAGTACCCTTCAAACGTTTAACTTATGATGAAGTTTTACAGGATTTGAAACGTGAAGGCATAGAGATTCCGTGGGGCGAAGACATTCCCACACCAGCCTTTAGAACTTTGGGCAAGCTGCATCCATACTTCTACTTCATTAAGGACTGGCCCACCCATTCTAAGGCGTTCTATATTAAACCACGAGATGACAATCCAGACTTGTGCGAAGGCTTCGACCTGATGTGGCATTGGATAGAGCTTTCTTCTGGTGGAACAAGAATAGCTTCCAAAGAGCTTTTGATTAAACGCTTGAAAGAGCAAGGATTGAATCCCCAATCTTTCAAATATCATCTAGAGGCGTTTGATTTTGGAATGCCGCCTCATGCTGGCTGGGCTATAGGCTTGGAAAGATTAACCATGATGCTGACTGGGAAGAAGAACATTAGAGAAGTTACGCTTTATCCGAGAGACAAGTTCAGATTAACGCCTTAAACCGTCTTTCATTTTTCTATTTTTGTTTTATAGAAGTATTCTACAGAACGGATAAAGGAAAGACTGCTCTTTAATCTTATAGGAGACAGGGAGAAAATGAGAAAAATTGCATTGTTATCCTCAACACTAGCTGCAATTATCGTGTTAGTTAGCTTCTCAGCAGTAGGTCTAGATAACCAAGCTTTAGCGTGTAAGCCCAGCTGCAGCGGCATCGTGGACAAAGCGCCATGTGAATCTTTCAAGGTGAAAATTGCTTTTAAAAACACTGGAAAGACTGAAGGCACATGGTCTATAAACATAGCTTTTGAGGGTGAGTCTTGGAGTTGGAGTGGAACAGCTCAATGGTTAACCCTTAAGCCTTGCAAAACTAAGACTTTGACATGGGAGGGCACCGTGCCATGCGATGCGCCCGTAGATTCTTTAGCAAGACTTATAGTTTACTACAATGACTCATTCACTCCACTGAACTGGTGGATTCACGTAGTCTCAAACGCGGAATTAACAATAACCTCCAGCAGCGTAGAATAGTCTGACGTAATTGCGCTTAGGGATACCGTATATCTTTTCGTGTAAAAGAGAATATTCTTTTTACTTAAAAATGTCATAAAAGCTGATAAATACCCAGTTCTTTTATTGCCACGTATAAGAGGGGGAATCCAAAATAGGCTGCGGAGTATTTAGCGCTATAAACTTCGAAAAACAACCCATATTCCCCTACATATACTGGGGAATGAGAGCCCAAAACCACAGAGGACACCAGTCCCACGGTTTTCTCACATACGATAAAGGAGAATTTTACATTCACAGAAGCCTAGACCTTATCCCAAAAATAAAGTCAAGCGCCATCCAAGAATGGTTCGGACGCTTACCCGGGCGCATCGGTATAGCAAATGTTCGATACACTACTTCTGGAAAAATAGATGAGAAATCACTAATGAAAGGAACTCAACCTGTGACGGCTTCAAAAAACGGTTTAAAAATTGCCATTTCGTTTAACGGTAACATTGTAAACACGTTCCAGCTGAAAAAGGAAATACGTAAAGAATTTCCATGCTTTTCTTACGAGTGCGATGCAGACCTGATATGCCACAAACTTCTCATAGAATTTGCCAAAACCAAAGACCTAACTTCTGCTGTTAAGAAGTGCATGGAAGAAATTGAGGGAGCATTTTCTGTTGTCGGAATAACGAAAAACGGCGAATTCTTCGCCTTTAAAGACCCGAAAGGTATAAGACCTTTATGCGCAGGGCACGGTCAAGATGGAAAAATCTTTGCGTTCTCCTCCGAAACCGTGGGACTAGACATAAACGGTTTTGAAAGAAACTTCGAAGTTGAACCCGGAGAAATTGTAATGGTTTCTAAAAATGGTTTTGAAAGAAAAAAACTAATGAATGAAAAGCATAAAGCCTTTTGTGCCTTTGAGTTTGCATATTTTGCTAGACCGGATTCGCGTTTTAACGAAAAATATGTTTACGAAATTCGCGAGGAGTTTGGAAGAAACCTTGTTAAAGAGAATCAAGACGTAGTTAAAGAGGCTGACATCATTCTTTCTCTGCCAGAAACCGGCGACGACTCAGCTATGGGAGCTCACGAAGAATCTGGATTAAGATGGGAAAGAGCTTCTAGGAGGCATCGCTACGTAACAGAAAGAGCATTCATACTTTTAAACAAAGAGCGTTATGCCACCATTGATAAGAAAATCAACATTTTAGCATCCAAAGTAAAGGGTAAGCGCATAATAATAACCGAGGACAGCGTAGTTAGAGGCGACACAACAAAAGTTGTAATAGAAAAACTTCGCAGAATGGGTGCCAAAAAAGTGCATTTATTCGTTACTTTCCCACGCATAATTGGACCGTGTTTTTATGGGATAGACATGGCTACTTATGGGCAGCTTATAGGCTCAAAACACACGCCGGAAGAAATAGCTAAAATAATAGGTGCAGACAGTGTCCGCTATCAGTCTATAGAAAATTTTGTAAAAGCTACAGGCTTGAGCAGAGAACAGCTTTGCCTTGCTTGCGTAACAGGTGAGTATCCAACGCCTCTTGCTCAGAAGATAGCGGATGAGATGAAGAAGAGATTTTTGGAAGGCTATGAGGAAACGGGTAGGCTTTACGAGATAGAGGAAGCTTTCCAGCAGACATGATGAATAAAATATTTAGAACACATGGCTAATGGGTTGGTTATGGAAAAAGTAGGAGTTCTCGTTGTTTCATACGGTGCAAGAGAAGCAGCCATGATAGACGCTTTCACCCGAAGCTCCAACTATAACGTTAAAGTTTACGTGGCTGACAAACAGAGAAACCCCTTCAACTTAGAAAAGGCAGAAAAACACATTGTTATACCCGACCTAAACGTGGAAGCCATCTGCAAGTTTGCAGAAAACAACAAAAACCAAATAGACTTTGGCATAGTAGGTCCAGAAAAGCCCATAATAAACGGTGTCAGAGACCTTGTAGAAAAAAGAACAGGCATACCTATGATTTGTCCATTAAAGCGATACGCCATAGAAGCAAGTAAGGTTCAACAACGCCTTTTGTTCCAAAAAATTGTGCCAGAAGTCAATCCACGCTTTAAAATTTTCAATCCAGAAAATTACAAAACACAAAGGGATGTCAGAAAAGACGTTTACGACTGGTTAGATGAGCTTAAAAACATGGCGGTTGTAAAACCAGACAAACCCGCCGCTGGAAAAGGTGTCGGCGTTTGGGGAGACCATTTCACTACGCGCGAACAGCTTTTTGAACATTTTATGGCAAATTTTCAGCATGGCGCAGTAATAATAGAAGAGAAAATTGAAGGAGAAGAGTCGAGTTTCCAAGCTTTCTGCGACGGAAAACACTTAGTGCCACTGCCAGACACAAGAGATTACAAAAGAGCCTTTGACAATGACAAGGGACCAAACACTGGTGGAATGGGCTCCTATAAGGATGTGGAAGAAACTTTACCGTTTATGACAAAAGCTGAAAGAGCCAAAGAAGTGGAAATAGTAAACAAGATTTTCAAAGAATGGAACATTGAAGACAAAACGGGTTTAAGAGGTATCCCCTTCTACGTAGCTTTTATCCACACAGGCAGAGAACCCAAAATTCTAGAGAACAATAGTAGACCGGGAGACCCAGAAATAATTAACATTCTGCCAGTTTTGAAAGACGATTTTGTTGATGTTTGCTTCAAAATTTTAGAAGGAAACCTAACCCGCATAGAGTTGGAAAAAGCTGCCACGGTGGTAACATACAAGGTTCCACCCAACTACGGAGGATACATGGACCACTTTCCAGAGCTTGTAAATAAGAGTGAAATCGGCAAACCAGTTGACCTAGCCAAAGCTTATAAACTAGCTAAAAAATTTGAAGGCAAAATGCATGTTTATCCAGCATCAATGGAACTGCGTAACAACGAAATTTATGCCCTTAAATCCAGAGCTGTAGCCGTGGTGGGGGTAGGTGAAACTATAGAGGCGGCGAGACAAAATTCTTTAGAAGGCATTAAAGCCATAGAAGGCGGAGCCCTGTGGCATAGAAAAGACATAGCCTCAAAACAGCACATAGAAAAAAGCATAAAGCACATGAAAGAATTGAGGCACCGTTGGTGAAAAGACTTTTCATATCTGACTGTGAAGGACCTATTTCCAAAAATGATAATGCTTTTGAAGTTACTGCCAACTTTGTTCCCAAGGGCGACAAGCTTTTCACGGTTATAAGCCGCTATGATGATGTGCTCGCAGATGTTGTTAAAAGACCAGACTATAAGGCTGGCAATACTTTAAAGCTGATTTTACCCTTTTTAAAGGCTTTTGATGTTACAGACCAGAAAATACGGGAGTTTTCCGCTCAAAACCTGCTGTTGATACCAAACATAAAGGAAACACTACATTATGTAAGAAAAATAGTGCACACGTTTATTGTAAGCACAAGCTACGAACACTACATTAAGGCTTTATGTCAAGCTTTAGACTTTCCTTACGAAAACACCTATTGCACACGGCTTAACCTTGACAAACATCCCTTAGCCACGGAAGAAAGAGCGAAGTTAAAAAAAATTGCAAAAGAAATAGCTGAAATGCCAGTAATCGAAATTCCAGAAAAAGCAAAATCTCTGTACGATTTTTCAGAGAAAGACCGAAAAACAATCCAGAGACTAGATGAGATTTTCTGGAAAGAAATAGCCAACATGAACATTGGAAAAATACTGTTTGAAGTTAACCCTGTGGGTGGCAGCGAAAAAGCTGAAGCCGTAAAAAGTATTGCTGAAAAACTTGACATACCATTATCAGAAGTCATCTACGTAGGCGACAGCATAACCGACGTGGAAGCTTTCAGGCTAGTAAGGGAAAACGGTGGGTTAACTGTTTCTTTTAACGGCAACCAATATGCTGTTAGAAATGCGGAAATTGCAGTTTTGTCGGAAAACAGTGTTGTAACAGCCATAATTGTAGAAGCGTTTAGCCGTTTTGGAAAACAAGAAACCTTAACCCTTGTAAAAAACTGGAGTCCAGAAAACTTAAAGAAAAGCCGAATCAACGGAAAGCTGCTGAACCGCCTTTTCGCTCTTTATCCAAAGGAATTGCCCAAAGTTAAAATAATAACGAGAGAGAATATGGAGATTCTGGCAAAAGAAAGTGGTGAATTTAGAAAAAAGGTTAGAGGAGAAGCTATAGGGAGACTTGGCTGAAAATGGTTGATAAGTCTAGAATTGAAGACACTTATGCAGAAGCCTTCCAAGGAATTTACTGCAGACTCATGGTTACGGCTGACGATGAAGGAACACTGCGAAGAGCAGCAGAGGACGCTACAGCCACACCGTCCATAGTTATTGGCAGAGTGGAAGGCGGCATAGAAAAATGGCTAAGCAGCGAAGAAACTCCAGATAAACGCAGAGGCGCCCTACTGCAGTTCTGGGGAGGAATAGACCCTAAAAAACCCCTTGCAGAGTCTGTGAAAAAGTTTGAAACTGAGCTTTCCTATAGGATTCGCCAAGACATTCTTGTAAAGCCTTTCACGGCGGTTTTTGATGCTTTGCCAAAGGCTGAAGGGAAAATGGATATGATGGAGCGTGTGGGACACTGCGGAGACGGTTATGAATGGGTTGAAAACCGCTATGATCGCGAAGTTATTATTGTGCCGATAATGGTTCCAGACTTTATAATTGAACGTTATTTAGGCTATGCTCATGGGGTTATGGGAGCAAACTTTTGGATAATGTGCAAGACAAAGGAAGCCCTTAAAAAGGCTGGCGAAGAAGCCTTGAACGCAATACATAAAGTTGAAGGTGTAATAACGCCTTTTGACATTTGCAGTGCGGGTTCGAAACCAGAGACGCGTTTTCCGTGGATTGGACCCACTACCAATCATCCGTACTGTCCATCTTTAAAGGCAAAATTGGGCGAAGAGTCAAAAGTGCCAGAAAATGTCAATTACATTCCTGAAATAGTGATTAATGGGGTTTCGTTGGAGGCTGTTAAAGAAGCAATGAAATGTGGTATAGAGGCAGCTTTAACAGTGGATGATGTAGTGAAAGTTTCTGCTGGAAATTACGGTGGAAAACTGGGCGAATACAAAATTTATTTGCGTGAGCTGTTTCCATGAAAAAGTTTGATGTTATTGGTTTCGGTGCCTTAAACGTGGACAAACTTTTCAAAGTGAACAAAATAGCGAGTGCAGACGAAGAAGGCTTCATAATAGACTGCGAAGAGACATGTGGAGGTTCAGCAGCTAACACCATAGTGGGATTGGCAAGACTGGGCTGCAAAGTTGGGTTCATTGGAAAAGTAGCCTATGACAGAGAAGGAAAAATGCTAACTGAGGACTTTCGAAAAGAAGGCGTTGACCAAAAAGGCATAATATGTTCAAAACATGGCAGAAGCGGAACAGTTATGGGTTTCGTAGACCAAAAAGGCGAGAGAGCATTATACGTGGACCCTGGGGTGAATGACACTTTAGACTTTAATGAAATAGACAAAGAATACGCTTTTAAAACACGTTTTTTGCACTTAACATCTTTTGTTGGAGAAAAATCCTTCAAAACCCAAATGAAACTAGTGGAAGCGCTGCCTTCTACGGTTAAGGTAAGCTTAGACCCGGGAGAACTCTACGCAAGGAAAGGATTGGAAACTTTAGAGCCTATCATTAAGCGAACTTTTGTTCTAATGCCGAACCGAAACGAAGTTGAGTTATTAACGAAAAAGAAGGATTACAAGGAAGGTGCCAGAGTTCTGCTGGAAAAAGGAGTAAAAATAGTTGCTGTAAAACTGGGCAGTCAAGGCTGCTACGTTACAGACGGAAAAGAAAGCCACCACATAGAAGCCTTTAAAGTTAAAGTTGTGGACACCACTGGCGCTGGAGACGCTTTTTGTGCAGGTTTTCTTTACGGCTTAATCAGAGGCAAAAATCTTTACGATTGCGGTAGAATAGGCAATTTTGTAGCTTCAAGATGCATAATGAGAATGGGAGCAAGACCCGGTCTCCCACATTTTGAGGATTTAAAAGTTCTTAGTTAAATATTCAATAACACTTTCAAAGATTAGTTTTCCATCACCATATTGCGGCATCTGCCTTCGTCTAGTCCAGTCTGGCTGCTGCCACCAGTAAAAGGCTCGTTCTGGATGAGGCATTAAACCGAAAACTGTTCCTTCCGGGTTGCATATTCCCGCTATGTCATGAAAAGAACCATTAGGATTAACTGGATAACGACCATCAGCATATTCCCCATTTTTATTGCAATAACGAAAAACAAGCTGGTCATTTTCATAAAGCCTTTCCAAATACTCTTTTTCTTTCTCTTTAGCAAAAATGAATCTACCCTCGGAATGAGCAACTGGCATACGCAAAACCTTACCCTTAGGAATATTGCGAGTGAATATGCATTTCCCATTGTTTTCGTGCTTGAGATAAATCCAACGACAATTATATCCAGGCGGAAAGTTAGTTGCTAAAGCAGCCTCAGGACAAGAGCTTACACCATCAAAGCCTGGAAGCAAACCAGCCTCCACAAGCACTTGAAAACCGTTACAAATGCCCAGAACCAGACGGTTCTCTTCCACAAAAGTTTTCAGCTCTTTTCCCAATTTAGCCAATATCCATTTAGCCCATATGGCTCCAGCCCGCACGTAATCGCCGTAAGAAAAGCCGCCTGGAAAAACCAAAACTTGATAATCCAAAAGATTCTGTCGTTTAACAAGCTCGTTTACATGCAAAATTTCTGCTTTTGCACCTAAATCTTCAAAAGCCCTTTTAGTTTCAGCATCACAGTTGGTTCCGCCAACCCGCAAAACACACACTTTAACTTCTTCCCGTTTCATTGCCCTAAACCTCTCTGCTCAAGGTGTGCTTCCACCGAGCTAACAAATCGTTAAGAGACGCATCCACCACAACATTGCCACGTAATCCGTAAACACAAAACCGCGGAGACTTTGTAACACTGCCTATTTCTGCAAAGGCTATGCCCTTCATAACTGCCTCAAATTCGCTTTTTGCTTTTTGCGAAACTTCCACAAGGAAGCGACTATTAGATTCTGAAAAAAGAACAAAGTCGTCACGACGCAGATTTTCCGTTGGAACCTTTTGCAAATACAATTCTAAACCATAACCGCCTGCGAAAGCCATTTCTGCTGCTGCCGTAGCCAAACCGCCTTCAGATAAATCGTGACAAGCCTTCACAAGCCCCAAATCTACGGCTTTTGTTAATGCTCTAAACGTTTTTCTAGCTTGTTCTTTTCTGACCTTCGGAACATTTCTCCCCAAAAAACCTCTCATCTTGTAATATTCCGAACCGCCCAACTCGTTAAAAGTTTTTCCAACAATGTAGACAGCATCTCTGGGCTCTTTCACATCCATAGAAACAATCAAACGAACATCTGGAACAACACCTATAGCGGTTATAAGAAGTGTAGGCGTTACAGGCCCTAACGGAGATTCATTGTAGAGGCTATCCTTACCAGA
>PIXZ01000026.1 GCA_003601605.1 Candidatus Bathyarchaeota archaeon | reverse complement strand
GTATCTAAATGTTGAATTGAAGCATTTTCTATGGTAACTTGCATAGCATATCTCTTTAAAATAAAAGTCGAAGCTGAGAATTTAGATTTTTTGTGCTTTGGAGTTTGTATTCGTGTTCACTGTTTTTATTGTTTTTATTCCAAGCCATTGTTGAGCAGCAAATCCGATGAAAAATCTCAACCATAAAGTTAAAATTCTTATAAGCACCGTGGCAGTGGCGCTTGTTTCGGCAGGCATTCCAACAAGAATTAGGAGAGTTGTAAGCGTTATTTCTGGTAGACCAACTTCGAAGGGTATTCCTAATGGGATTGATTTTATGGTTATAAAAATCGTAAATATCACCAGTATGACGCCTATGCTGATTGATGTGTAGCCGATGGCTAAAATTGTTAGATAAAATACTAATAAGGAGAGAATCCAGGAAATAGCGGAAAATAATGATGCCGTAGCTATCGTTTTGGGGGAACCGCCGAACTCCCTTATGGCGTTGTGAAATGCTTTTGCAGCTTTCATGGCGTCTATTCTAATTCTAGCTAGTTTCCAGCGTCCTCTACTTATCCACTCTGTAAATCTAATGATTTTATCCACTATTCGTAGAGTCCAGTTTTCTTTCACACATAACAAAAGAAGCAAAATTAGAAAAACGAAAGTTAATGCAGCGAGAGTTAACGTCAAGTTTAACATTAATCCCGACAACTGCCCCTCTATCAACAAAAGCGAAGCACCCAAGACTAGAGACACAACATTTATGCTCATGCCGATTAGTCT
Source organism: Candidatus Bathyarchaeota archaeon (assembly GCA_003601605.1). GTDB lineage: Archaea > Thermoproteota > Bathyarchaeia > Bathyarchaeales > Bathycorpusculaceae > PIXZ01. The sequence continues at coordinate 12,434 of PIXZ01000026.1, read as the reverse complement.
TTGAGCGACAAGAGAAGCTGTAACTTTTCCTGTGGTTCCGTTTTGTTCGCGGGTTACTAGGTAGATTTTTGAGATTTCTCCGCTAATGGATTCTGCTGGGATAAGGATGTCCATAAATGTGCCGAACCATACGAAAAGGAAAGATTTCGCTAAGGAAAGTTTTACGGAAAGAAATCTTAGGAGAATATGCCATGAAACGGTGAAAAAGAATGTGTCAAAAACGACCAGAACAGCTGCAAGCAAGTAAAGGTAAGGGTTTACGCCCTTAAGTGTTTCAATTATTTCGAATATGTCTACTCCGAAAATGTAAATGTACAGAAGAAAGGCTATGATGCCTACCAGTGGCAAAAGCAGTGTTTTCCGTGTAAACTTAAACTTCATTGAAACCATAAGGGTTTACACCGGGACATTGACAGCAAAAGGACTAAAAGCGCAATTATATATTTTGCTTATTTCCAAGCATATTTTCATGCAATACCAAAATTTAAGCGTGTTAAAGACTAAGTTTTTAGTGGGGCTAATATGAAATTGGAAGGTGTTCATTTTCTTCTCACCTATAAATGTGATTTAGAATGTGACCACTGTTTTGTCTGGGGAAGCCCGAAAGCAAGCGCTACATTCACTTTCAAACATGTGAAAAACATTTTGGAAGAGGCGAGGAAACTGAAAACTGTGAACTACGTTTCCGTGGAAGGTGGTGAACCTTTTCTATACTATCCAATCATGGTTAAAACGGTTAAAGAAGCAGTAAAGCTAGGCTTTCACGTGGAGATTCTGTCAAACTGTTATTGGGCTACGTGCTTAGAAGATGCCATAGAATGGCTTAAGCCCATAGCTAAACTGGAAAATGTTGAATTAAGTTTAAGCAGCGACCTTTACCATGGTGAAAACTGGGTAACTAAAGAGGCTAAAAACGCTGTTAAAGCCGCAAAAACATTAAACATAAAAGCTGGAGTAATAGCCGTAAAATACCCAGATGCCAAAACCATCTGCCCCAGCGAAATTGAAGGCGTCAAGATTGACTTATGGGAACTAATGTATCGTGGCAGGGCATGTTCAAAACTAGCGGAAAAAGCAGAGAAAAAACCTTGGAACGAATTCACTGAATGCCCTTACGAGGATTTCATTAGACAAGAAAGAGTGCATGTAGACCCTTTAGGCTATGTCCATGTTTGCCAAGGAATCTCCATCGGCAATTCTTGGAAAAAGCCCTTCTCAAAAATAATCCAAGAGTACGACCCATACCAAAATCCCGTTCTCGAACCTTTGATTCACGGCGGTCCAGCAGCTTTAGTTAAAAAATTTAATCTACCTCATGATGAGGTCTATGCGGACGCATGCCATTTATGCTATGCTGCCCGCTGCATGCTGCGAAACAAGTATCCAGAAATACTTGTTCCAAACCAGATGTATGGTGAAATTGAACAGTAGAATCTAAGAAGAAATAATATAATATTAAGGATTAACTCTACACTACATTTAGCAAGGTGATAGCATGTTAACGCGGAATGAAGCCTTAGATTTGGTTAAGAAGCATGTTACTAAAAGAAACATTGTTTATCACATGATTGCTGTTGAAGCCATAATGCGAAGCGTGGCAGAACATTTCGGAGAAGACCAAGACCAGTGGGGTTTAGTTGGCTTACTACACGACATCGACTATGAAAAAACTGAGGCAAACCCGGAGAAGCATGGGCTTTTAGCCGAAGAAATTCTGAAAGGACAAGTGTCAGACACTGTTATAAGGGCTATAAAATCTCACAATTTCAAACACACGGGCGTCATGCCGGAAAACCGTATGGAAAAAGCCTTGATTGCTTCTGACGCCATTTCCGGGTTGCTAGTGGCTTGCGCGTTGGTTATGCCTTCGAAAAAGCTGGCTGATGTTAAGGTGGGAACTGTTGAGAAAAAGTTTAAGGCTAAGGATTTTGCGAGGGGAGTGGAAAGAGAAAGAATTCTTGTCTGCGAAGAAATAGGGATTCCCAAGGAAAAATTCTTTGAAATCGCCCTTAACGGGCTGAAAAAAGCTGCTCAACAAATAGGACTATAAACTGTTATGTTCTACGCGGTCTAAAAGCTGCCAGAATTAAAGCTCTAACAATCAAAGAAACCCCAATAAGAGTTATCACCAACGCCCAATAAGCAAACCATGTGCTCGCCGCTGTTTTCTCGTTAAGAAAACTGGGTATCAAAACACTGTTTCCAAGCCAAAAAATAATGTCTGAAAAGTTTTCCGCCTTTTTCGGTAATGGCGAATATGCAAAAATTCTCACGAATAACAAGGCTATGAGGAATATTCCCCATACAAGGCTGAAATGAGCCGCAGCAGAATAAATTACTGTGTGATTTGCGGGGTTTGCTGGTGCAGGAAGATAAATTCCCCAATGGGGCACTTTGACAATGTCAAAATCCGTGAAAAAAGCTAAAAGCTTGTCAAAAAAGCCTGGAGTGGTTATAAAGATTGCACCCAGCAGAATTAGGAAGACGCCGGCTGAAAAGGCGCTGATAAAGCTTTCTTTTGGCTTCTGAAAATCGCTAACCATACATTACGGTCTCCACACGAATATTGGATGACCGCCCATATAACACTTCTTAAATGCTCTTTTTCAAGGTTAAATACTATTTTCATCATCTCCTCTTCCTGAACAGTTTCTTTCCATTCATGTCTGTAACGTATTTGTAGTCTATTTCTAAAAGTTTACATGCCTCTCTTCCAGAGAGTCGTAACTTTGACGTGAAACTGATCGTCTGATTCTTTAAATATACCTATTCTATGTTTATGTATTTCATAGCGTTTTCGATAAAATCAACCTGCATGGTTTCACCTTACAAACGCTTCATCTTATTCCAGCTTTTTTAGCCTTATACTTGATTACCCCAACAAATAGCCTGTAGAATGGGCGAAGGAGTTTAGCATACCATTTTCCCTTGAAGGCCAAGTCAATTAAGCTGTCTATCCAGTAGAAATCGTGTTTTAAGCATTTTATCAGCAGTTCCATGTGGAGCTGGTTCATCTTCGTCTCCTTAAACCAATCTTCATCCTTCAACCTACCCATTGGAACAAAAAATAACGGCACAATCAAGCTTCTTATTCCCTTAAGATCATCCATCAACTCTATGGTTTTAATAATGTCATCCTCGGTTTCTTCCGGAACGCCAACAATCAAGGTGCACGCCGGAATAAGCTTATAATCATGCATCAAACCCATACCCATCCTAACAACTTCTGGCCATTCTTCAGGCTTGAAGGGATGCGCCTTTGCCGGCATAATCTTTTTAGCAAGTTCTGCTGAGCCGGTTTCTATGCCGACTTCGGCTCCCCACCATGATTGTTTCGCTAGTATGATCTCAGAGATTTTAGAGAAAAGCTTCGGTTTTGATGCTACTGCTGCAAGTGAGCAGTGACTCCACCCGATCCCCTCACATTTTCCCAAAACAGTCTCATGAAGCTTGATAAGTTTCTCATCGTCCGGAATAGTGCTTTTAGAACCATAAAGCATTACATCCTCAGCGTGGAGACACGCGCCACCCCCAACTTTCATGTTCACTTCTATTTCCCGCAAAATCTTATTATAAGGATACCACCTTAAGGGCCTTAAAGTTACGCTGCAGAACTTGCATCCACGACAGCATCCACGACCAATTTCCACTAGATTATTAATCGAAGGCGCCACGATTTCCGGTATCTCGTCTAAATGGGGGGTTTCACAAGCTGGAACTTCATAGTATTGCGGCAGATCTTCATTATTCAAGGCGTTTCTAACTATTCTTCCAATAATTTTCTCGGCCTCTCCCTCAATTATGCAGTCTATTCCATGCTCCTCAACAAATTTCGGCCTATACTTAAACTGCCAAACACCCGGACCCCCAATTATAATCTTTAATCCATGCTTCTTTGCCCTCTTTATTTCTGGTTTTTCCATTAACATGCGGAAGTATTGAGCCAAAAACGGCTCCTTTTTCAGTATAGAGGCGAAGGTGCTTGATGCTGGACCTAGGCCAAAAGGATCCATAACATGGATTCCCAAGACTCTCGCCTCATCAACGTATTTCCATAAATAGTCTGGATCAACCGTGACTACATTAAATCCTTCCGTCAACAGTTGGGCCTCAATCTTTCTCAATCCATAGGGTGCAGCAACAGGCACGCCATCGTTTGTTTTAATGGGTGGAAAGAAGAGGAATTTGTAAAGCCAGTCTGGAATAACGTTTGGTGGGGCGCATGTCCCAAAACCCACGAATTCATTGTGGTGATAGTCGCTCATAAGAGTGCGGTCAGCAGTTAGAACAACCTTGCAACTTTCACCCGCTTTGTCCATCCACTTTCCCTCTTTGACCTAACCCTCAGATGTGTTAGGCTAATATATTTTATTTTCCGAAACATTTAAATTTTGATATATCTTATTGATTCATTATGATGAAAAATATGACGCAGAAAACCCTTGCAGATGTTCTTGAGATTCTGTTGGCCAAAAAGAGGGCTTGGAATGTTGACACGAATTTAAAAATTGTGATTGGAGGCACGGAAATAGGCAGTGTAGCTGTCACTGGAAAAATTGAATACGTCCCTTCAGAAGGGAAGATTGAGGAAAGAACCGCGAAATAACTCATGAAGCTTTATGCTTTAAAGCTTGAAGGGATAAGAAAACATTGGAATCCAAGAAGGCTGAAGAAAAAGTCAGGCAGTTTATTAAGCAAAGACACCCTCGGTTAGAACTGATCTTTTTCAGAACCATGTATAAAGAGGGCAATGCTTGGATACTGGATGGACAAGTTAAGTTTAAGCGTGCATGTTTCTTTTATGCCATAAGATCTTTCAAAGCGAAAATAGATGCAATCACAGGGGAGATTATATCCTACGAAGAAACCAAAGTGCCACAAAGAAAAATACTTGGCTTCTAAACTCATTTCTTTTCTGTCTCACTTAGCAAATCAGCAATCACTATTCTAATGGGATTGCTGAAAAAACCACGCACTTTGGCGAGAAGAGTTTTTCCTTTCTCAGTTAAATGATAACGCTTCAGCTCCCGCCGGCCCTTCCTTATCCATTCGCCAGCCAAAAATCCTTCACCCTCTAACTGATAAAGGAGAGGATACAACACGCCAGGCTTCAACTTCTGCCCAGTCAACCTCTTAACTTCCTTAATGAGTTCATATCCATGTCTAGGCCCTTGAGATATCAGCCAAAGTATAAGCGGCTTCTCAAGACCTCGCATAAACGCGTCAATAACGTTAACCATTAACTGTTGCCTCAATACAATAGTTTAAATTTTGATATATCAACCTTTTGCAACTTCGCGAAGAAGTTAATAAGAATGTAGAGACAAAATGAAAACCGTCAAGAGGAATATTTAATGGTTGAAGAAGGAGATATGATCAGAGCTATTGTAAGAGGTTTTAGCAGAGCCATTATATTATGGCTTATAAGCCAAAAACCCATGTCCGGCTACACCATTATTAAAGAAATAGAAAAGTTAACCGGACAAAAATTCCACGCAGGGATAGTATACCCACTCCTATACGAGTTAGAAGAAGACAAATTCATAATTGGCAAGTGGGCACAAAAAGGCAGACGACGTATCAAATACTATTCAATAACTGAAAAAGGAACACGAATGCTTAACCAGCTGCGCCAACGATTTGAAATGCCTGTAAAAGAAGTATTAAAAGACTTCATTAGAGAAAAATAAAATGAGCAAACACCGCTTTTGATGCGCCTTAACAGAAGTTTTAAAAGGCGCTAGTTTAATCTCCTATGAGAATTTTGTTCTCCTGAGCGAGGAGATTTGCGGGTGAAATCTCCATGTCTGCTTGTAATACTTCTTAAATACTTGAGGCTGCAATACATAAGCTATTGAAAGGGTGAAAACTTGCCAACATGTAAAAACTGCGGCAACGAAGTAAGCGAAGAAATGGCTTTTTGCCCAAAATGTGGAGCTCCATTAAAAGCAACCGTGGCACCTGCTGTGCGGCAGGAAACTAAACCACGTAGAAATGAGAAGGCTGAGAAACACGAGAAGCAGGAAAAGGAGGAGAAGGCTGAAAAGCATGAGAAAAGCGAATTTTCTTTTATAGGCTTAATAATAGGCGGGTTAATCCTCATAATCATAGGTGTAACTTCATATCTCCAAGTAACAGGCATAATCGATGTGAAGGTCAGAGAAATTCTGTGGGCTGTATTTCTAATAGCTGTTGGACTCATACTGATTGTTGGCGCATTTTACGCTATGACAATGGCGAAAAAGAGAAATCCTATTCCCTAGGTTAACCATCCAAGGAAAAGTCGATAAAGTCTATGCTCCATACGCGTGAAAAACTGGTTTCGTCCAATAATGCGAAAATAGTTTTTTCCAGCAGCCTCTATCAGGTCGCCGATATCATATCTTGGGAAAAGGCAAGAAGAAACTATGAGCTTACCCCATTCGCCCCGTTTTAGCTCATGCAACATTTTAACACCCTTGTTTGTTTCCACTTCGAAAAAGTAGGTGTCATAATTGGGGGAAATATATGGCAAATCATTGTATTGTTGTCCAAAAACGCCTTCAGTGGCACTGTAAATTTCAACAACTGGAACGTTTCCAAAAAATTCTCGAAGTTTTGGCGCGTATTTAAATTGTATTTTTCTCACACTGGTGCAGAAGAGCGCATGAACCTTCCAAACGTCTTTAGGGGTTTTTCCATGTTTTCTCTTCATATACCTCGCAAAAGCCAAAATCATTGGTGTTACACCCATGGCAGCCGTTACATTTTCTTCCAGTGCCTGTTGATAAACCAGTTCAAATCTGCGTTCCCAGTCGCTTTTGGTAATGCCAGAGCCTAAAGCATCAATATCCTCTTGTCGTGGGATAAGACTTAACTCGTTAAGCATAGGATTAAGCTTGGCATATGTGCCAGAACTATAGCCATACTTTACTTCTTTTCCGTTAATTATCATGGTGTGGACGCTGGATGGAAAATTCAAGTTGAGAATTCTCCCCTTCAACAATTCGAAATCCTGTTTCCTTAAAACATAATTTACTAGCGCTCGTGCGCCACAAACAAAGATTTGTTGGATATGGGTTTTAGTTACTGGAAAAACTTTCGCTTTACCCGTAGACCCTCGGGTCATAACCCAGCATAAAACGGGTTCTGGAAGAATAGCTGAGTAGTCTCCTTCTACAACTTTTGCAAAATACGGATTAAGACTTTTATAGTTTACAACTGGGAAGTTAAGCCTAAAATCGGTTACATTCTCAACCTGTGATGCGTGATGAGCTTGCCCATAACGGGTTTTGGAGTATTGGCTAATAAGCCTTGAAAGAACAAGTTTTTGATGATTCTCCGGGTTCTTTAAAGACTCATACCAAGAATTAACCATAGATTCAAGAGTGTTTTTTCCTTGAAACATTTGTGATACAAAGGGATAATTTGAACAGCTTGACTATATATCTGTTCGTGGATTTTAAACGCCTAAACTATGTATTTGTCAGTTTTTTCGAAATCCTTCACTATTTCCATGACACGCCTTCGAACGTTAACATGCTCTAAAGAAATACCTTTAAGCAAAGCCCATGGCGTCTTCTCCGCAATAACAGCAGCGACATGGTTTTCTCCAAAACATTTTCTTGCAACTTCATGGACAAGCCTTCTAACTTTCACTTCTGACAAGATGCCTAAAGCATGCAGATACTCGTGTAAAAGCAGATTATAGATTAAAGCATTAACCACTCGTTTGTTCTTGATTGAAGCTTCAACTATTTCAACTAGCCTTCTGTTCAGAACAATATTGTTTGTGCCAACGGGGTGGTAGGCGCCTAGTTGAAGGGGTAAATCGTCAAGGAAAAGCATCATTCCACCTCTCCGCTTGCCCAAAGAAAATTCAACAGTGTCTCTAACTATGTTCCAAACTTCTCCGTAGCTTTTTGCGTTGTCTAAACGGTTACGGTACTGCTCTACGCCCATCCTAAATTTTCCTCTTGCATTAACAACTATGGAGGGAATTAAGCTTTTAATGGTGTCGTAAAAGTTTAAACGCATCAAAATAAATAAAGGACTATAACTAAAGGTTGTTTAGAATATTGTTTGGAGGACTGTTAAGGTATGGCTAGCATAATTCTTGTTAGAGATATAATGTCCAAAGACGTTAAAGTGGTTCGCCCAGACACGACGGTAAAAGAAGTTGTGGCTACCATGAACAAGTTTAACATAGGTTCAATAATCGTAGTTCAAAGCGACAGACCCGTAGGCATAATAACAGAACGCGACATTTTACGGCGTCTGGTGGAGCAAAGCCTAGCGCCAGAAATTTTGACAGCAAAACAGGTTATGACAAGCCCCGTGTTAACAATAAATGAGAACGCCACAATAGAAGAAGCAGCAAAGTTTATGGTAAATAAAAAAGTTAAAAAGCTGCCTGTCATGAACAATGGAAGACTTGTTGGAATAATAACCTTCACAGACATAGTGACAAAAGTGCCTACGCTTCTATCAATACTTGAGGAGCTTGTTAGACCTCATCATAGATCGTACTGAACTATGCCATAAACTCTTCCTTTTTCATAACAAGAAGCTTTATATCTTACTATCCTTGATTAAGGCTGAGTATTCTGGTGAATATTTTGTCAACACAGAAATTAGAGATTGAACTAGATGCGGATTTAATGACCAAACTTAAGACAAAAGCTGACGCCGCAAACAAGACACCTTCAGAGACTATCGCGGAAATACTGCGAGAACAGCTGAAGTAAACATAAAGAAAAGCTTTGTTTTATAAATCCGCAGAAATTCCCTTTTTTCACAGCATAGTCTTTAAGCTAAATTTTTGAATGCAAACACGGAAAACATTACCTAAAATTCTGGTTTGGATTTTCCAAGCTTTTTATCCAGACATGCCTTAACGAATCCGTAGTATTCTGGGTCTGGTCTTCCAGGACGACTTTTGAATTCTCCATGGAATTGGGATGCGAAAAAGAAGAAGTGGTTTGGCAATTCTAAAATTTCCATTCTTCTGCCGTCAGCGCTTCTGCCAGAAAAAACTAATCCGTTCTTTTCTAAAGTTTCTAGATAATCAAGGTTGACTTCGAATCGGTGGCGGTGGCGCTCGTAAATTTCCTTGCTTTTGTAAAGATTATAGGCGATGGTGTTTGGTTTTACAATTATCTTGTGGGCGCCTAAACGCATAGTAGCCCCCTTATATTCTATGCCACGTTGTTCTGGCATTAAATCTATAACCGGGTTAGGCGATTTTGGATTAATTTCCGTACTATTTGCATCTTTTAAACCACATACATGTCTTGCAAACTCTATTACGGCAAGTTGGAAACCGTAACAGATTCCAAGAAAAGGAATGTTGTTTTCTCTAGCAAATTGGATAGCCATAATCTTTCCTTCAGTGCCCCTTGGACCGAAACCATATGGAACAAAAATTCCATTGTATTCTCTTAACTTCTCAATAGTTTTGGGGTTTTCCTCGAATTTTTCAGCCTCAATATAGTAGATGGAAATTTTTGTTTTGCACATGGCTCCGCCATGCCGCAGTGCTTCGCTCATGCTTACATAACTGTCAGCCAGTCCAGCATATTTGCCGACTAAAGCAATTTTTACTTCGTGCTTCGGATTTAAAATAGCATTTACGAAGCTTTCCCACTCTTTAAAGTCTGGTTTAAAGTCGCCCAGTTCCAGTCTTTTACAAACAAAGTCGCCCATGCCCTGTTTGTCGAGAATAAGTGGAACTTGGTAGATTGATTCCACGTTGTAGGAGCAGAAAACCGCGTTTTCAGGAATTGTCCCAAACAAAGCAATTTTCCTCAAGGCTTCGGAATTTATCATTTTTGGGCATCTAGCCACAATAATGTCTGGTTGGATACCGATGCGTCTAAGCTCGTTGACACTGTGTTGTAAGGGTTTGGTTTTCATTTCTTTCGTAACGTCTAAAATGGGAACAAGAGCCACATGCACATACAACGTGTTTTGGAAACCCTCTTCCAAGCGCATTTGCCGAATAGCCTCAAGGAAAGGTAAGCCTTCAATGTCGCCTACTGTTCCCCCAACTTCCGTTAACACAACGTCTACGCCGGAATTTTTGGCTACGGCGCGGATGCGGCTTTTAATTTCGTTGGTTACGTGGGGAACAATTTGCACGCATCTGCCTAGAAAGTTTCCCCGCCGCTCTTTTTCGATAATCGCCTTATAAACCATTCCAGTGGTGATGTTGTTTTCCTTTTTTAGGTTTAAATCTAGAAAACGTTCATACCAGCCCAGGTCAAGGTCTGTTTCGCCTCCGTCGTCTGTTACGTAAACTTCGCCGTGCATGTAGGGGTTCATGGTTCCAGCGTCAACATTCACGTAAGGGTCAATTTTTATGACTGTAACTTTTAAGCCTCTGGCTTGAAGCATCTTGCCAATAGAAGAGGTTACAATACCTTTTCCAACGGAACTTAACACGCCGCCTGTGACAAAAATGTATTTAACCATGCTGGTTTGCCTCTGTAATAACAAAACCATAACGTCTAATCAGCATTTAAATTTATTTGCTATACCTAATTCGTGTTTTCCGCTATTCTTTTGAACAAGAATTTATATTAGTTTTTGATGGTTAAGCCCGTGTCTGCCAAGAAACGTTCAAGCATTGTCTACTGGCTTGGGAACAATCTATACCTCAACATAACTAACAAGTGCTCAAACAACTGTTATTTCTGCATTAGAAACTTTAAGAACGGAGTTGGAGGCTTCAACCTTAAATTATCTAAAGAGCCTTCCGTCAACAAGGTAATAAGCGAGCTTCAGAATGTTATAAACTTGAAAAATTGGCGTGAAATCGTGTTCTGCGGTTTCGGTGAACCCATGGAAAGGCTTGACTGTGTTCTAGAAGTCTGCAGGTGGATAAGGCATTATTATGGAAAAAATGTAAGCATAAGAATAGATACTAACGGTCAAGGCTACCTAATCAACAGGGATAGAGATGTGATAAAAGAACTGAAAGAAGTTGGCGTTGACAAGATAAGCGTCAGCCTAAACGCTCATGACGGAGAAACGTATAACCAGATTTGCCGACCAACGTTTGATAATGCTTTTGAAAGCGTTTTAGATTTTATCGAAAAAGCGAAAGACATGTTTAAAGTTGAAGTGACAGCAGTGGCTCTTCCAGAAGTCGATATTTCAAAAATCGAGGAAATCGCCAAGAAAATGAATGTGCAGTTTAGGGCGAGAGAATACATTCAAGGGTTCTGGTAGAAAGCTCCCTTTTAGGCTTTTGTTTTCTGCATTTTTTCAGCCTTACTTATAATAGAGTCTATTTGTTCTTTGCTCAACGGAAAACTGTGAAGAGTTTTACCGCGAAGTTTTAACTCTTTCAGAAACGTGTTCCTTAATGGTAAAGGATTTCCAAAATTTACTACGTACGTGAATTCTAGGGCTTTTTTCCAATCATGCCTTTCACAATATCGTTTCTCTTCTTCAGAAAGCTCATCAAAAGAATACACGTTGCCTATTTTTCCATACCCGACCACGGCATCGCCTACATTGGTTTTATGCACAAAAATTATGGTTTGCCCAACCTTCCATTTTCTACGAGCACTAGTATAATAAATCGCCATGTCAAAAACCTGTTTAACCCACTCTTTTGTCGCTATTCTCAAAATGTAGCCTTCAGTTTTCGGCATGAAAATTTTCCCGTTAAACCTTTTATGGAATCAAAGCTATTTTAATTTCGCTCTTTGACGTGGAAAGAATTTCAAAAGCTTCCTTAATGGCGTCAAGCCTCATCTTACGCGTTATCAAAGGCCTCACATCAATTCTTCTTGAAGCAATAAGGTTTAAGGCTTTTTTAAAATGTAAAGGTGTAGTGTGAAAGGTGCCAAGAACAGTTACTTCGCCGTAATGAAGCAGTTCCGCGTTTAGCTTTATTTCTGTGCCTGGTGGACAGCCGCCAAACTCTAGAACGGTTCCGCCTTTTTGCACAAGTTTGAAGGCTTGCTCCCAAGTTGTTGGTAGTCCTATGGCTTCTATGACAACGTTTGCACCATACCCACCGGTCAACCTTTTAACAGTTTCCACTACATCTACTTTTCCAGCGTTCACCGTCTCGTCAGCACCAAGTTTTTCCGCGAAATCTAGCCGTTCATCCACCAAGTCTATAACAATTGTTTTTTCAGCCCCAACCGCTTTAACAGTCAACAAATGTAACATCCCAATAGGACCAGCACCAATTATCGCCACAGTATCGCCGAGCTTTACCTGTGCTTCTTCAACTCCATGAAGGATACATGCCAAAGGCTCTGTAAGGGCTGCTTCCTCGTAAGAAACATGATTTGGAATTTCCTGCATGTTAACAAGAACCATGCGGGCTGGCACTTTAATGTATTCGGCATATGCGCCCCAAAGCCAAATCATGTTTTCACAAAGGTTATACTTGCCTTTTTGGCACATTTTGCAACGCAGACAAGGAGCACTATTGC
>PIXZ01000025.1 GCA_003601605.1 Candidatus Bathyarchaeota archaeon | reverse complement strand
TTCAATGCGAAATAATGGAAATCTAACGTGTCTACTTTGTGCTTATAACAATTTTTGCCAAACGCACAGAATCTTCAAGATTTTTCATGATCGTGTTGGCTACTGTAACTTTTACTCCTAAGGCTTCTATACGCTTTTTTTGGTGCTTGTCAACCTCATCAATAACCATGTGGTCAAGAAAATCCCTGTAAAACTCAGCCACGCCATAAGCTGAAACTTCAAAACCCATACTAGCCATTATTCTATCAGCAGGTCCTTTCAAGGCTTTACCGCCCACAATGGGGCTAACAGCCACAACATACGCGTCAGTTTTCTTCAAGGCTGCCTTTATTTCTGAAATTGAAAGGATAGGTGATATACTCAAAATCGGGTTGCTTGGGCAGATTATTACTCTTTCAGCCTCTTCTAACGCTTCAACCACCATGGGCGCGGGTTTAGCCCTATCCGCCCCATCAAAAACCACATTGGTTACAGTATCCTCGGTTTTTCGCTTCACGAAATATTCTTGAAAATCTAAGCAGAGACTACCAGAAATAATTTTAGTGCTAACTCGGTCGTCGGTCATAGGTACCAGTTTTGCTTTTACTCCTAGTTTCTGGCAAAGCCGCTTGGTAGCTTCGGAAAGCCTAATGCCTTCTTTTAGAAATTTTGTTCTGGCTATGTGAACTGCAAGGTCTTTGTCGCCCAGTTTGAACCATGTTTCAAAGCCTAATTTGCCAAGCATTTCCAGACAGTTGAAAGTGTCGCCAGAGACTCCCCAGCCCTTGTTTTCGTCCACTATGCCAGCTAGAGTGTACATGACTATATCTAGGTCTGGGCTTATGTGCAGCCCGTAAAATTCAACATCGTCTCCCGTGTTGCCTATGATTACCAGTTTTTCTGAAGGAACTACGTGAACCATGCCTCTTAATAGGCGGGCTGCGCCTACTCCGCCAGCTAAGGCTGCAACAAGGGTCATAAAAACACCTGTTAAAAACTATTCAGCTTTCCGTTTTCGCTTTTTATCTGAAAGCTTAACAAGCAAATTCAATGCAAACTCATCCTTCTCTAACGGTCTAGTTTCTAAAACTCCAGCATTTCGGGCGGCTTCAAAAAGTTCTTCACCTTTTTCTGTGCGTACGATTACAAATGTCCAGTCACTTAATCCTAAACCGCCCAAGGAAATGTCAGCCAACTCGGAGCTGAAGTCGTCGCAAAGTTTACAACTGCTTCTCACATACTGTTTTATTTCCTTTAAAGGAACAGCCTTAACCTCAGAACGCGTCGTTACCAACATTTTCCCTTTGATATTCATCTTCTCTATTTCATCTAAGTTAATACCCAATGTTTGTTTTAGATGCTTTTCCATTAACCCTTCGTAAGTGAAGCTTTCAGAACACATAAGCCCGATCAAAAACTTTAACGGTGCCACATACTTCTTTAGCCCCGCCATTTGCATTTTTCTTACAGATTGGATTTGGCATGGTGTTCCAACAAAGGCTAAGCTTGTCTTTTTCTGCTTTAACGCTTCGGCAAGTGCAAGAACGTTAGGGGAGTAGGAATATTTTGTTCCCGCGCATTCTAAAACTTCTTCTCTGGTTGTTGCCAGTTTCGGAACTGGATAGAAAGGCTTCTCTCGACTTTTTCCAGAAAGAACGGCACCGTCGATTAACCCTTTTTCCAAGGCGAACGCCACCAGTGCTGTTGCGATACCGCCGTCTTGGCAAACTTTCAGTATTTCTTCGTCCTGTGCCCTTGCAATTAGCAGTTTACGGTATATGCCAAATTTTTCTTCATTATTTCTCTCTCTGCCGAAAACAAAATTTTCAGCCTTAGACCACGTCCATTCGTATCTTGGACAAGCACGGGCACAAATACCGCAAACTTTACACTCTTCCACCAGTTTTGGTTTACCTTTAACGTATTCTAGACAAGAAAAGGGACAGACAACAACGCATGTGCCACAGCCCACACATTTTCCCGTTGCTACAACATTCTTTTCTAAAGAGTCTTCAAAGCTTACTTTTGCAAAGCTCATGAAATGGCACGCTCTTTAAAGAATAACAGGCTGGTTTTAGTTTAAAGTTTTGGAAATAGTTGCAAACAAACAAGACGTGAAAATAGAGTGTAGCGAAGAGAAAGAGCTATTACTTTCTGAACTTCTGAAGTTTTTCCAATAGTTCTATATCGCCTTCACGGTCGCCAGCACAAGTCGCTATAACACCGTCTACAAGGCCCTCCAGTCTAGCCACAAACTCTTCAACACGGTCTATAGAAGTGGTTACCGGCCACCCAATCATCTGTATAGTTTCCAAATTTTTAGGCGTTTCAACAAGCAAGTACGTGTAGATGGGTTTGTTTAGGCGTTTACATTCTTTGGCTACCTGCTCTAATGTTGGGAAGGATTTGTCTTCAAGTCTCATAAAGAAAATAAAGTCCCAAGCATCTCTTACTCTGGCAATGTTATCCTCTATAGAACGGCGCGCCGTAAGCAAGCATCCCAGCTTCAGATTTTTCAAACGAACAGTGGTGCGCAAAAATTCACGAGCTTCCTCAGAAGACTTTAACATTTTTATCGGTTCACCATACTTTGGAACATCACCCATTGTAAGAACCAAACCGTCAAGCCCTATGCCATCAGCCGCTAATGCTAAACCGCCTACTTCCACTGGACCTTTGTAGTGCAGTATAAAGATGGGTATTACTATTTTTTCGGGATATTTGGTTTTAAGCACGCAGCTAACAACTGTGCCGCTGGGCGCCGGTATGCCAGCAGCGCTGTCAGTTACGTTCCATCCGTCAACTAAATCTTTAACCGCTTCAGCATGTTTCAGAAATTTGCGTGTAGGAACAAATTCATGTAGTATTTTCACGATGCACCATCTCGACTAGAAAAAGGATTGCTTTACGATTAAAAATCTTTTGTAAAAAATTATAAAATTAGTACGAGGCTGCCACTCTTCTGTTACTTTTACATAAACAATTCATGGACACAAAATTAACCGTAAAATTTAAAACACATCATGGAAAAGAGGACCCTAATGGTAACGAGTTGTTATCAATACTTCTGATTTTTGCCAGTCTAACGATTTCTTTCCAGTGTTCGTCTAGTCTTCTCAGTTCGATTGAATGAAGTTCCAATGAATAACGCGCAGAAGTTAGGGAAACTCCTGGGTCAATGAGTATTTTCACATTATCAGTTTCAACATATGCAGCCACACTTCTATTTACACTTCAAAAGATAAAGTTATGTTCCCACATCTACCGGCTCTGAAATTTTTCTAAGCGTTCTTATTGCTGAAAGAACGGCTAAATAACTCGTTCTTGGATTCTGAGGTGAAGGAACATTCTTCGCTCTTGTTAATAACTCTCCAAAATCACCTTTCACATATATTTCATGTATGTTCTCTTTAACATCAGGATCCACTACTATCCTTACTTTAGTCTTTTGAGGGCCAATACCAGCATAACTCAAAGTTGCGGCAACGTTCACATTTTTTGGAAAATATTTTACAGCTTCTTCTGCGTAACCTTCATACAAGATTGTTCTTTTTCTTATTTGACCTAAATCTACTCCTTTTTTACTCAAGTAAAGGGTTTGCTCCATACTCTTTGGATTTTTTATTGTTGTTAATGTTACTTCTTCTATTTTACCAACACTTCCAGACTTAACTCCGTCCACTCCTAAAATTGCGCCTGAAGGAATGTATATTTTCCTCTTTTTTTCTTTTGCTTTTTTAAGTAAAGTTTGATACAGTTTATAGGTTGTTAAGGCACCGACACTCAGTATCATTAAATCTGATTCATCTAAAATTCTTTCAGCATAATCTCTAACAGCTTCTTGAGACGCAGCTTCGATCACTAATTCTGGTTTGAACATCAGAAGTTCTTCTATGCTGTAAGCAACATGAGGTTTAAGCCTTTTTAATTTCTTCTTTAATCGAATACTTTTTTCCCTGTTTTTGTCAAACAATCCAACAAGATCTGTTCCAAACATGTTTTCATCAATGTAGACTGCCAATGATTTACCGATATTTCCACAACCTATTAAACAAACTCTCATAAATCTCACTTTTAAAAGTCATAGATAAAGAAGCCGATTAAAGATTTAAATTTAATCTATAAGCCTTTTCCCGATTCCTATAGATCCTTTTCACCAATTCTTTGATCGTTCTGTCTTGTAGTATCTTCTTCTCGCTGATGGGGAACAAACAACGAGCAATTTTATGCTTCTTACAGAATTCTAGAAGAAACAAGTTGAAAAGTATGTGAAAATAATTGCATTCAGCAACCATATAAAGAGTTATGTTTTCGTATAATACAGAAGTGAAGTTCATGAGCACTATTCAAATAATTGGGCTTAAAGGACTGCCAATCGTAAAGGAGGGAGACAACCTAGCCAAACTTATATGCGAAGCAACAGAAAAGCAAGGCACTCCAATCCGAAATGGAGACATAATCGTGGTCACACATGTTGTTGTTTCCCGTGCTGAAGGTAAAATTGTAAACCTTGACGAAGTTAAGCCTTCAGAATTCGCCAAAAAAATTGCTGAGCCTTACGGGAAAGACCCTGCTTTAGTGGAAGTTGTCCTTCGCGAATCAAAAAGTATTGTGCGTATGGGCTACGGGAAGTTGATTACAGAAACCAAACACGGCTTTGTTTGTGCAAACTCTGGAGTGGATATATCTAATGTTCCTGGTGAAAGAGTTGTTGCTTTGTTGCCAGAAGACCCAGACGCTTCGGCTCAAAAAATTAGAGAAGAAATTAGGCGTTTAACTGGGTGTGATGTGGCTGTTATAATTTCTGACACTCATGGACGCCCATTAAGAGAGGGAGAAATAAACATAGCCATAGGCGTGGCTGGTTTAAAGCCTATAAGAGACAGAAGAGGCGAAAAGGATTTGTTTGGTTATGTTTTACGAGTTAAGCAAACGGCAATTGCTGACGAGTTGGCTTCTGCTGCTGAACTTGTGATAGGACAAGCAGACGAAGGAGTTCCAGCAGCTATAATTAGAGGATACCAGTATCCAAAATCGGAAAATGCCAAAGCAACAGAACTTGTAAGACCGAAGGAAAAGGATTTATTTCGATAAGCTATGTGAAGACACGGTTATTACATCATTACAATTGGAGAAGATAAACTTGAAAGTTGCAGTTTCTGGCAAAGGTGGAGTGGGAAAAACCCTCATCGCTGGAGGATTAGCCCGCTTCTTTGCCGTTAAAGGATTAAAAACACTCGCTATTGACGCTGACCCTTCACCTAATCTTGCCCTAACATTGGGCTTGCCTATGGAAGAAGCCCGCAACATATTGCCAATATCCGAAAACAAAGAACTTATCGAATCCAAAACCAGCACAGGATACGCCGGTGTTTTCCGTCTATCTTTCACGGTAGACGACATTGTCCGCGACTTTTCAGTTAAAACCCCCTTCGGCGTGAATTTAATTGTGATGGGAACCGTGCAGTCTATGGGTTCTGGATGCACCTGCCCAGCCAACGCCGTTATTCGCGCTTTACTTCGACATCTCATTGTTGAACGAAACGAAGCAGTAGTTATGGACATGGAAGCAGGTGTAGAGCACATTGGCAGAGGAACCGCCCGACATGTGGATTTAATGCTTATAGTGGCAGATGCAAACATGAAAGCTCTTGAAACAGCAAACGCCATTCACAAATTAGCGGGAAAAGCTGGAATAAAACAGCTTTTTCTAGTAGGAAATAAGATTAGAAACAGCGTGGAAAAGGAGGCTATTGAAAGTTTCGCGGAGAAAAACAACATGAAAGTTTTGGATTTTGTTCCTTTCGACCAAACAGTTGTGGATGCTGAAATGCGGGGAGAAACCCCATTAAAACACGTGGATTCCGAAGCCCTACATGTCATAGAAAACTTGTGCGACAAGCTGATGGCTATGGCAAAGAACAATAATAAGTTTAAAAACGCTTAACCTATGCAAAAGGAGAAACAACATGAAATTGCTTGTTACTATCGGGCGGGGAGGAACTGGAAAAACAAGCTTTGTGGCTTTGATGACTAAATACTTTATCGAAAAAGGTGTAACACCTCTACTTTTGGTGGATGCAGACCCGGACCAAAACCTAGGCGAAATGGTTGGCGTAGACCTAAAAGAAGAGGGAAAAAAGACAATCTCAGAACTGCTCGTTCAAACTTTCCTACAAGAAGGAGGCACAACCGTCGGCGTTCCACCCACCGAACGAATTGAAAGCAGAATCTGGACACACGGCATGTATGAAGGCGACGATTTCGATTTTGTCGCTCTTGGCACAAAATGGGTTGAAGGATGCTATTGCTTGCCGAACGCCGCCCTGAAAGGAGCATTAGGGTCGCTGACGAAAAACTATAAGTATGTGCTCATAGATTCGCCAGCAGGTTTAGAACACTTAAACAGGCGAATAACCTCGAAAGTGAACGATATTTTTGACATCATTGACCCTTCCAAAAAATCTTTCCACCACATTGAAAGGGCTTACCGCATAGCCAAAGAAGTGAAAATAGACTTTGATAATTTCTATATTGTAGGCGGGTTTAGATTTCCAGAAGAATTAAAAGAAAAAGCAAGAGAAAGTTTAAGACTGGAGTATTTGGGAAAGATAGCTCGCGACGAGAAGGTAGAAGAATATGTTCTCGCTGGAAAATCCTTGTTAGAACTTCCTTCGGATTCTCCAGCCTACGTTTCCATAAGAAAAATCCTGAAAAATGCTGGCTATACATAGCTAACCTTTTTATTATAGCTAAGCAGAGGTTGGACGTTACAAACATTTTACCTGCTCTTTAGCAATGTTTAAAGTTTTGGTATATGCCATACAGTTCATGATGTGACAAAGTATAACCCCAAAGCCAAATAAACTCGATTAACATCTGAATTTTAGCTTTAAATTTTGACATCTTAAGCGTGGCTTTTGGAATTTTCTCCCTCACAACCCTTCAATTCAAGAACAAAAAGAGCTCTATTTAACTCATAGAATGGGCCAGTTTTAGAGAAACCTTTAATGAGTTTTTCAAAGGATTTCCGCGAGAAAAGAGAGTATTCAACACAAGGACTTATTATGCCTCCGCCTTTAAGTTCAACAATCAAAGTGTCAACATTCCCAAGATAATTATGCTGCCCACATGCTTCCTGAAGGATTAGTTTATTCACGAATCGTTTTAAGTAGGCATTTCTAACAATATCTTCTGTTATGTCAATGATTATACGCTGGTTTGACTCTTTTATCTTGTCCAGATAGTCTTTAACGGCTGACCTCCAGTCCCATACACCTTCGGACTTTAAGTGTTCAAATGCGAATGTTATGCATCCGGGAATTTCATACTCTTCTCTTGATTCAGGCCTATTCAACCTGTTACTCCATTGAATACTACCGTCATGTTTTGTTCTCACAGGCAACATGAGCTTCCAATATTCCATAACCAGACATGTCTCCATAGCTAAATTTTTAGCGTTTTCTTTTTCTATGCTTCTGGCGGTTGAAAGAATTTCATCGAAGTTTATTCGCGGTTTTCCAGCTTGAAGAAGTTCAACTATCATTCTGCTTATCTTGTCATCCTCATTGAAAAGATGCTTTACTAAATGAATAAGCCTTGGCTGCGGTAGTACCATTACACGCTCACATTGAACAACTACTCATATTATATTATGTTTAGGCTCTTTAATATCGCCGCTGTGTCGAGAATGGCTTCGCTGGCATTTAATTCTTTACCTTCCAAGCAAGAAGCGAAAATTTCTTCGTGAAATCCTATTTTTCCGTCGATTTTTAAACCCATTTCCTTTGCTTTCTTTTCTATGAGCTCTGTTATTTTTGGTGTTGCCTTATTTAGTATTATCCAGAAATTTTTATGAAGGCTTTCAAATGTATCTTTAAGAACTTTGGCCAGCATTAAAGCTTCAGCTGTCGGGTCTACAACTGCTAATATAGCATCGCAGCCTTCCTCAACTCCTCGTCCAACATGTTCTATTCCAGCATCAGTGTCAACAAGAACCATTTCATTTTCGTTCAACATCAGATTTTTAAGCAAAGTTCTTGTCAAAAAATTCAGCGGACATGCACAGCCCTCACCAAAATTTCTAACCTTACCAATGGTTATCAGTCTGATTCCTTCAGGAGAAGTAGAAACATATTCTTCAGGTAACTTATCAAGCATTATTCCTTTACCTGCCTTGGCTAAAGCGTTTACAATGTTAACTTCTCCTTTAGGAAAAATGCTCTTTTTTCCACCAAGATACTCAACTAATGGCTTCGGGGGATTTACTCCTAGCATTTTAGGAAGTAGAACGTTAGATTCGTCTGAATCAATTAGATAAGTTTTATACTTTTTTGCTAAGACTTTGGCAATAAGAAGGGAAACTGTAGATTTTCCCGAACCCCCTTTTCCACAGATCATTATTTTCAAGTTTTATTCCTCCTTTTAAGAAGTAAGAAAGAATTTAACGTGTCAATAAGAACAATTTCGACATTGCTTAATGTTTTTTCTTCAAATTTTAGGTTTTTCAGCGTTATGTTTCCACTGCTTTTAGTGACTAAAGCAATCTCCTCAGCAATCAGCTTTTTACTTGTTCCTCCTTCAGTTAGATACACCTTCAAAAGGCACATGTATACTTCCCCGCTGTATAGGTCTCATCTTGAATTTACATATTTCGCTAAATCCTAGAGTTTTACGATTTTCTATGTTCCTTAGAGTGATATGTTGGATAAAACTCTCTTTTACCTGGAATGTAGATTGCCGCCGAATATTCTTCTATGAAGTCAACGTCGATTAGGAGGTCTATATAGACCATCTTTTCAGCTATCATCCTTGCTTCTTCTCTCTTCTTCATTGATATCAGCGTGGCATAAGCCCCTGAAAGTGATCCGTTGCCTATTGGATGAAACTTTGCGTTTGGAAATTCTGGAAATATGCCAAACTTTATCACGTTTTTTAGGTCTGTGTATGCTCCAAAGGCTCCTGCAAGGTATACATGCTTAACGTCGTAAATCGAAATCTTATACTTCTTCATCAAAACGCCTATTGCCCCGCACGCAGCAGCTTTAGAGTCCATGAGATAGTCAATGTCCTCTTGGGTTATCACTATGTCTCTTCCAATAGCTGTTTTCTCAGCTGGAACTAACACGTATTCCAAGCCTTCTGGCCCTCTCCTTACAAGCGGATTTTTTCCTTCAACAAGCTTTCCAGCGAAGTCTAAAATGCCAACGGAGAACATTTCCGCTGCCGCGTCTATTATGCCTGAACCGCATATTCCCCTAGGCTTAGTGTTTCCAATCACCGTATAGGATGCTTCACACGTTTTTGGGTCTATTTTTACATGCTCTATTGCTCCTTGCATCGCTCGCATTCCAAATTTTATGCCAGCTCCCTCAAAGGCTGGACCTGAAGCGCATGAGGCTGAAGCCAGCCAGTCTTCATTCCCAAATATTATTTCTCCATTTGTTCCCAGGTCGACGAGTAAGGACAGTTCTCCAGATGTGTGCATTCCCGAAGCGATTACGTCTCCTATCGCGTCGCCTCCGAGAAAACGACTTACGTTTGGTAGACAGTAAATGTATGCTTCCGGATTTACTTTTAATCCTATTTTTTTGGCTTTTATGACAAACGGTTTTCTCGAAACTTCGATATCGGCCATTTCTAGGTATGCAGGGTCTTTCCCTACAAGCATATGATTCATTACAGTGTTTCCGCCTACGCATACATCCGTTATGTCATCATATTTCACCTTGGCGTTTGCCGTTAACCTATCAATTACTTCGTTTATGCTTTCGACAGCTGCTCTTTGAAGTTTTTCTAGGCCTTCATGTTTGCTTGCGAAAGCTATTCTTGTGAGTAATTCTTCACCATAGGTTATCTGCTTGTTTAAGGTTGAGTCGCGGGCTAGAATTTCTCCATTGTTTAAGTCCACGAGAACTCCAACGACCGTTGTTGTTCCTAGGTCTATTGCTAAGCCATAATTAAATTCGGTTTTATCGCCAGGCTCAACGCAGATTATTTCTGGATAATTATTTTTTGTCCAGCTTACTGTGGCTGTTGCAGGGTCATTGATAGCTATCATCTTTTTGTAAATTTCATCGTCTACGTGGGGTCTAGGCCCGGAATATCCTTCAAGTCTTATCGACGGTTGCTTGAGGAATTCGTCTATAGACAAAATTTTAACAGGATATTTTCCAGTTGCAGGGTGAACACTTTCGATCTTCAGTTCTGCGCTTAGGAGTATTTTTGGTCGGTCTATTCGGCTTTCAACTGGAATTATGAATTCGCTGTCCGTTAGAACGCGAGTTTGGCATGAAAGAAGGTAACCTTCGGCTATTTCCTGTTCAGACAAATGCTTTTTATACACATCAGATAAGTGCTTAACTTCCCCCTTGCCAAAAATGACTTTGCATTTTCCGCACTGTCCTTTCCCGCCGCAGATACTTTCAATTTGTATTCCCGCTTGTCTTATTGCCTCAAGAAGAATCGTTCCTTTCTCTACTTCAATAACTTTGTTAAGAGGATTGAAAACTATTCTTACTAGTTCTTTTTTCTTGCGAATTTTCTTCACTTTTTCAGTTGCAGCCAACTCTTGATGTTTTCCTCCTTAATAATAGAACATAATCCACATTTTATCTTTTACCTATATGAAGAGAAAGCAATAAAATAGAGGTTAAAGATGGGTTGAGGAAGCTATTCTTCCTCTTCTTTTGGAGGCCATTTTTCACTTAGAAACTTCGGTATACCCGATGAGTCTTTTGGACCCACCAAAACTCTCCATTTGGTAGCATCTTCTGTTTCTCCGCTCAGCCTAGCCGCTAAGCCAGGCAATATTAAATATCGATGTTTAACTTTCTCCTCAACTTTATATTCGTTAATGGCATCCGCAATAACGTCTGCTGTAAGATATCTTCCAGCAACTGAACTTTCAACGCTTATGCCGCCAGTGTCCACAACTAGCAGATAACAGTCAAGGTTTGCCGATTTTATGTCAGATTCAACGGTGAAATACGTTAATGCATAGTTTGTGGTGAGCAGTACCGGTGAATTCTCATCTGGCTTCCCGAACTCTTTCAGTCCAGGTTCCACGGACACTGGTTTTCTCGGATCTGTGTAAATGTTAAATCTCCATACCACTTGAGGAAGCAAAACCCATCCTTCTAGACTATGCATTATAATTAGATCAGCATATCTTGACATCAGCATAGAAGCTAGAACAGCCTCTTTCCATTGAATAAGCTCCTTTGAGATTTCCTCACTGGTCCAAACTGTGATTGGGGTGCCTATCAGCGGGAATCCTAATAGTTCATCTCCCCTTTTACATGCACATCTTCTTACCATAGTGAAATTATTTATTGCATCAGATAAGCCTTCATCAAAGAACGTTCCTGGATCAAGCAGCAGGTCTTCAACTCCGTATTCAAGCAGGGTTTTTGCAAGTGACTTGAGAAGTTTTAAGTCACCTGGAGCGAAAATGGCTAGCGGACAGTTGTACATTAATGCAAGTTCGGCCATCTCTTTCCAGTTATCCTTTGTTGCAGCATATATCAGCGGTCTTCTATCTTTTGCTTGAACTAGGCCTGCTTCCATGACTTCGGGACTGAAGGAGCATAGAATTAGAGGCATATTGGTTAATTTCGTAACTTTTTCAACTGTTGATTTAAACGTGTTAGGGTCGTTTGACACTGATCTTATTGCTACCATATCGAGTGTTAGGGTTCTTCCAATGTAGTTGTAGTGGAAACTTTCGATTTTTTTCACTCTTTCTTCAAGCTCTTGGTCGCTCATTTCATCTGTTACATCTATGGCTATTGGCGTCGGGTTATGATAGGTGAATTCGTGGCGGTACATAACGTATTTTCCGCCGACTTTAACTATTCTATCTCCAGAGCCTATTATCACAGTTTTCACAACTGGCGCTAACAGTTCTTGAAGTTTCAAGTACGCTTGCTTGTTCTCTTCTTTTAATAGTGGTTTGCAGTCTTCTATGGCGACTTCACCGTTGACGAGTTTTGTTGCGAAGGCCATGCAGTTTGGAAAGCCGCATTCCCCACAGTTGGTCCTTGGAAGAAGCTTATAAACGTCAATGGGGCTTATTTCTTTTATACTCTTTTTAATCTCCCTTTCAGTCATATTTTCCGCCTCCTAGATCCTCACGGTAACCCAATCAGCTATTTTTTCGGGTTTAGCCTTACCCATCGTCAAGAGATTTTCTATAACCTCTTTCATTGTTTTCACTGCGGCTGGATGCATCATCATGAATATGTCGACGCCTGCAAGAAGCAAGTTAATGGCAGTAATCGTCTCCCATAATGGTCCTCTAAGTTCTCTAGGCTCAAATTCCGGTCCTAACTTCATCCATGCTTCTCTAGCTGCCCAAGCGTTAGTTGAGCCTGAAAGCACTGGGTGTTGAAGCTCTGGGTCGTTCGCTAATGCGGCTAGTCTTGCTCTTTCATGAATGGTGAAAGAATATTCAAGTCCATAACCTAGGGCGGCGGTTGTCAAGTCCATAACTATGCTTTCTGGTGGAACATACTCGTAAAGTCTTCTGTTCAGTTCTTTTGCATTATTAAGCTCAAGAGCGGTAAAAGCAAGTATGAGGTGTCCGTGTTCTTTAGCGGCTTTAGCAGGTTTTGCCAACGTTCCAGCTTCCGCCATGTCAAGGGTAACTGAGCTTAGCATCACCCTTTCGCCGTGGGCAACCTCTGCTATTTTCTCGAATACTTCAGAGTCTTTCTTAGGGTCTCCGCAACCGCCAACGATTATTGGCACATCAACTGCTTGCAGTACTTCTTCAACAGTTTTCGCGGCTTCCGCTGGAGAAGCATCTTTAATCAGCGGGTCAGTACTCAACAAGTGTATTGTAACGACATCGGCATTGAATTTGTTAACTGCCATCTTCGCCCATTCCGCTGGGTCTTCCATCACTTCTTCCACATGCATCCTTATAGCCTTGGGAAGAGGAACTTTTATGTCAAATGTGTCTATTGCAACAACTGGCGGATGAACAGGAGGTTTTTCAAAAATATAAAATGATGGAGTGTCAGCCCCTCCAATTACGAATTTTTTACTTCTCGAACCGCCCTCGCTTTTAGTGGCTCCAAGAACCACTTCTCTAACCTTGCCTGGATATTCTTCAATTGGTGGAGTAAACTCCTCTTCAAGAATTGTTGTCGGCTTTACTTTAGCGGGTAAAGCAGGTGGCGCGACAGCCCGCGGTGCAGCAGTGGCTATAGCAGCTGGCGTAAGCCTAAGCTCTAACTCTTTAACTTCCATTTCAAAATCTTCAAGTTCTACTTGCTGAAGCTTTGCAAGCAAATCAAGTAGGCGTGGACCAAGCTTTAAGCTGATGTCTCCGCTTTTATTTTCTTTTTCTTCCTTTTTTGCCACAACTTTTCACCTCTTGCCTTTCTCGCCTTTTTTAGGCTTTTCAGGTAAAATGATAACTTTCTTAGCCGTAATTTTTGCATCCTTAAGGATTATTCTGTATCCGCCAGCTGTTATTGGCAAAGTTGCAGCTGTAGCTACTGGAACTTCAGCGAATTCCTCTACGGCTACTGCTTCTTCCTCAGCTGGTACAGCGACTATTTCTTCTTCTTTCCATTTTTCGACGATTGGATGGCCTTTCTCTTTAAGGAAAGCCTTTAGCTCCTCTATGGTCTTTGCATCTTCCTCGGTTGCTATTTTATCCACAAGTTCTTTAGGAATGAATGCTTTCACCTTTTCTTTAACTTGTTTTGGCATCCAAACAACTCTCTTGTATCCACCGTCTGCTTGTAGGAATTTTGGTGAGCGCATATATTCTATTGAGATTCCGTGGAAGCCGTCAACTTGAGTCCCCCTGCCGTTGAGTCTGCAAGTGTTGAAAACGGTAAACCGTTAACCGTCACATCTCTGAAGCCCCTGTCAACAATTCCAAAGCCATCAACTTCTGGAATATAAAAGGCAACTGCTTCGAAACAGCCGCACGAGGTATGAGGATATCCAAAAGCAGTGTAGAGCCAAACTTTCGTGACTTCACCTAAAGACTTTTTCTTCACAGCCTCGTTTGCACCAGTAAACTCGCCTTTAACTGGATCTAGACATTCTCCCTTTTCAACAGGGAAAAGCGGCCCTTTTGGATCAACTCTTGCAGCTGCTCTTGCGTCGAACCAGCTAATTGCACCGCAGTTTGAATAACGCTGAGGCGTAATGACACAGACATGCGAAGGAGCGAATGACTGACATAGGGTGCAGCCATAAAACATGTCCGCCTCTTCATCCTTAAGCCCCCTTGCTCTAGCATCACGTTCTTCATAAATTTTTAAGGCTTCTTGATACATTTCTCTGATCTTTTCTGGATCGGTTATGAAAGTCACTTGCATCTTTTCGATTATTGATAGTTCGCTCTTAAACAATCTAATTAGAACTTTCCCGATATATTGGAGTGAGTTTAGTCCTTTTTGAAATGATTTTTTGCTCAGCCTCAGCCAAATGTCGTAGCGTTGGTTCAAGTGCATAAAGCCTTCAATGTAATTGCAGTATTCGTGAATACGTCTTTCAATGACAGCTTCAAGGTCCTTCTCTAGTTGAGGACCAGCAACTTCGACGAGTATACCGAAAGGGTAGCTTTTACCTTCTTCAAGTTCTTTTAAGTCCGGGCCTATAATCACTACTTTTCCGTCTTCGATTTCTTCGGGCTTTCTGACCCTTGTTAGTTCAAATTTTTCTTTGATATGTGGTCCGCCGAGCTCCACATACATCTGCTTCCTTCTGATTCTTTCACCTTCGTAGATTACGCCTACATCGACTGGTATATCTTCGAACATTGACATTTACTACTCTCCTCCTTCCAATTTTTCCATTATTACTTTAAGATTTTCTTTCCACTTTTCCATCGAGAGATTCGGGAAAGATAAGCTTGCGTGCGGTTGATAAACATTGTCTAAGGTTAATGTTTTAAGGTAGGGAGCATAATGTTTTAAGCCTGACAGAATGAGCCATTCAAAATAGTATTGCATGCCAACAAATACCGCTAAGTCATATTGTCCCTTTCCGTCAAGTCCCTCCCACTGCGGGTCAGCAAGTCTGCTTCCGATGTTAACCGCAGGCATGTATGCAGCTGGCTTAAAGCCTCGTTTAAGAAACTCTCCAATTATGTGTGCTGTCGCCACAACGGGTATATCCGTTCTTTTAGCAAAGCGAATCAAGTAATCGATAAGTTTCTCTTCTCCCAAGTCTATTTCAGCAGCCTTATGTCCAACTATCATTATAGGCCTCTTCGCCCGTTTAACCATAGCAACCACTATTTCCGGCTTAGCCATCACAATAGCCTTTTTAGGTCCTGGAATCTCAGCAGTTTGCCAAGGTTCAGCTACGCTCAACTATTACTCCTCCTTTTTCTTACGGATTAACCTAGGCAGCAACGTGGGATCTGGGATAGGCCTTTCCTTCCATCCTTTCTCTTCAAGGATTTTGATTATTTCGTCCTTCATGGTTATTGGTACATCTGCGAGTGTACGTATAAAAAGATGTATATCTTCAGGCATGGTTCCGAAAAGTCGCTTATGCAAGTCAATGTAATGTGTGAGCTTTATTGCCCTCCCCTTTGTTGTGTCGTTAGGCCTCATGCATAGCTTAGCTATCATCACCATTGCCTCTTCCTTCGTTTCAGCCGCGTAGAATAAATGTTCCGGAGTGGGGCCAACGTATACTTTTTCGCCTGTTCTAGCATCATAAACATACCAGTCTTCTTCCTTATCCGCCCTTCCCAACAGCATGCGCCTGTACTTTATGCCGTGGGGGCCAACAACTACTGGAACACCTAACCGCCAGAAACCGCTGGCAATTGAAGCAGCTTTCTGAGACATTGCTCCCCATGCAACGCCTACTGCTCCAACACGGTTAAGCACATAATCGGCTATCTCCTCGTAATTTCCCCTAAGCTTTCGTTTAGCAAATATGCTTGCAATCTTTATGGCTGCCCCGGCAATATGTGGATTTGAGACGCATGAACCAACATTCAGCAGTCCTCCAGCATCGAAGTATCCGGGAAATATTTCATAGGGAGTTTTTCCTTCCTCATCCTTGTAGGTGCCCGCAGACATGGCGGCACATCCAGAAGTCACTACAATGTAGCGTCTTTTCGCGAATTCCATCGCCATTTCAGCTATTTCTCTTCCACCTTTCGGATAGTTTGCGCATCCTACGAAAGCGATTACTCCAGGAATTTCACCTAGAACTATGGGACCTCCAACTTCACGGATTTCTATATCTTGAATAGCTCCTCTTCCAGTTCTAACCTTGAAAGTTTCGCTTTTCATTTTCTTTTCGGCTGCTTTTACTATAAAGCTGTGAACGGGCAGATTTTCTGGGCATGCATGCTCACATCTTATGCATCCTATGCAATCATCATAAATTTCATTCAGTTTGTTTAGGTTCCCTTCAGCAGCCGCTTTCATGGCTTCAGGGATCGATAGGTTGTTTGGACATGCCCTAGTGCATTGATAACATTGTCTACAGCGTTTTGCTCCTTCGATGACATCGTTGACCTCTGGTATCACTTTAAATTTCTTTCTTTTAGGAGCAATTTTTAAGGCAACCCTAGCAGCAACTTCCCCGACTTTTTCTGGGTCAAGGATAAGTACGCCTGGAACCTTTCCACTGACTAGATCCTCAACTATTTTATCTGGGTCATCATGTGTTCTATCTTCAAGACCTTGACAGTTCTTTTCACTAGCAGCTATCAAAGGCGCCTTAACTTTTTCAGCTTCCAAAAGTATGTCTGTTCGAATACACTGTTCATCAACAACCACGACATCTGGAACTCCGCTTCTGACAAAACGAAGCTGCCAAGAAATCGGTCCAACAATTTTCGCTTTAGGATTGTACCTTGTAACATCATGTGCTGTACAACATAATCCGCAAACCTCAACTTCACCTTGTAAACCATTGTCTGTTAAATAGTCTACAATGCCTACTGCTGGTGGAACATTATGGCCTATACATAAAATGACAGGTTTGTTTATGTCCACAACTCCAAAACCTAAGTCAACGAGTGGAGCTTCAGGATCAGCCTTTGGAAAACCGTAAGCTGAAATTTGCGCTAGATCTGCAACTTCCATCCCAACCTGGTCTACCATCCCTGCATGGAAAACCTTAGATTCGAAGTCAAGATTATTTCCTTCCTGGCCGGTATGAGTTACTGAAAGCAAATGCGTAAGTTGTTTTTCGAGATAGTCGAGAACTACTTCGAGATCCCCTAGCTTTCTGGGTCTTACCCCACATACCAGACGGGTTACAGGAGCTTCAACGTCAACGTTAACGCCGCCAACATCTATTGGATGATTACGCCCGAACGTTTCAATCAAATGTTCAACTAAGTGTCTTGCATGGCCAATGTGAGTTGCTGCTCCTATGCAACATGCTAAGAGAACTATTCTTGATTGTTGAGCCGACATGTTAAGGCCACATGCCCCTCTTTTGTTGCCTGTTAAATCGCATTTTCCGAATGTACAAAGGGCGCATACATCGCAGAAAGGCAGGTAGAACGGTTTATATTTCTTAAGTAAGGTCATATCCCAATTTCGAAGGTCAACTAGCCCTGGAAACGGGGTTGGACCAGCTGGTTCTTCCCATTCTTCGCTTACTATTTTTCCCACAGAAATTTCGAGGTCCTTGACGACGGCGATGTCCGACTTCAATTCTTTCATTTTTATATGAAATGATCTTTCAGACAATTATCGCGCACAACCTTTAAGCATGTTTTGAAGCAGAAATAATCTTAAAACATTATTTAATCTTTCTGCAAAAAAGTTCTATATGAGTTTCTTTATCCGCATGCGTACTGCGGAAAACTTATTGGAATTAAAAATGAGTCAAACATAAACGCTCATAATCTAATCCTATTCTTATCCGACTCTTTAAAATTCTAACCACGCACAAGCATCTCCCCTAAAAAGTTCACCCTAAAATATCGTCCAGACACCACATAAGCCCGACACCTCAGGCGGTTGGGGGCCGCAGGCTGAGCCGGTCGGCCGAAGCCTTCCGGCTTACACCCCGGCTCCATCAAACCCATCTTCTATGGGAGCCCTCGTCCCCTTAGGCACGGACCGTTGCCAGTCCAGCCTTTATTAGGGGAATGGCTGCCTATTTTCGGGAGAGGCTTCGGGCTTAGATGCTTTCAGCCCTTATCCTCAGCGGCGTGGCTGCCCGGCATTTGCCCTGTCGGACAACCGGTAAACTAGTGGCCACAGCGTCCCGTTCCTCTCGTACTGGGGACCCTTTCCCCTCAGGCAGCCAGCACTCCCAGCAGATAAAGTCCGACCTGTCTCACGACGGTCTAAACCCAGCTCACGTTCCCTTTTAATAGGCGAGCAGCCTCACCCTTGGCC
>PIXZ01000070.1:706-7562 GCA_003601605.1 Candidatus Bathyarchaeota archaeon | reverse complement strand
ATTGCTGAAAAACTGAGGCCTCTTTACTTTGAAAAAGGTGAAAGGATAGGCGGATATGTTTATTTGCCTAGGGATTTACGGGTTAAACTTCTAAGGGAAATACGCATTTTGGCAAAACGACGTGGCTTAAAGTTTGGAACTTGCAGGGAAGGCTTAACCTTTTTAAACACCGCCACATGCGACGGATCATGGCTACTAAAAAGACGTAAGGCGACATTTGGCGCCAGAGAGTAGATCTAAACCTTCGTTTAGATCCTTGTTTTTTGCACAAAGCCTAGAAGGCCAGTTAAAAATTCATTTTGAGGGGGCCGGGGAGTAGGTTTACATCTTGATTTAAATTCCCGGAATTCAAGCACAAACACATAGTTGTTGACGATTCTACAGCGCAGGATTTTTATTGTCTTGCTAATATTTTTAGAGCATGGATTCAAAATTTGTTATTGTGACAATTGGAGTATGGTTCCTTTTTATGGTTCTTGCAATAATCAATGCAGGAATACGGAATGAAGTATACAAGCCAGTGGTCGGTGATTTGGCTGCTCATCAAATCAGTTCGATCGTATTTATGGCAGTTATTCTGGTTGTGACCTATGTAATTTTGAGATTTAGCAACCTTGAAATGAGCGACTTTGAAGCATTTTTTATGGGCGCCATATGGCTGTTTTCAACAATTGGGTTTGAATTCATCGCTGGGCATTACGTTTTTGGAAATTCGTGGGAAAAGCTTCTTGCAGACTACAATCTATTTGAAGGAAGAATCTGGGGTCTTGTTCTGCTGACTATCCTATTAGCCCCATACATAGCGAATAAACTACGATAATACAAGATCATCTGCATCTTAGTATGGCTTTGGCTACTTCATGTTCTCTTGTAATTGAGTTCTTTTAGCAAGAAGTATCAAAAGCGATGTCACTGGCACCACGAAACCCATGGCAGCTGTAAATTGTATTGTTACTCCCCATATGTCGAAGGCTATTGTGGAAACGCTGACAAGGATTGTAGCCCAGAATCCCCATTTTCTCATAAGCAACAATCCAACAACAGCTATGAACCCTAAAATTCCTAGCACAAAGAACATTGTATTTATTGTTTGAATTGTTACCTGAGCAACTTCAACATCCAAAAGGCCGCCAGGCGTAATTACACTGAGGTATCCAAAGACGAATCTTCCAACCGACTGGAGTATCCATAGGAGAGCTACGAAGAGTATGCTTTTGGTTGGCTTTCTTTTTCCCGAGCTTCGGATTTTCTCGTTCACCATACCATCATCAACCTGATTTAAGTTGAGCTGCTACCTTTTTCCCAAAATCTTTGCATTTGGGAAGCTCACCTTCCACGATAGGCCCTTTCATTCCTCCGATCCTGATTGATAACCCAGAAGCTGTCAGCTTCAAGTTAGGAACCTTTTCATGTATTCTTTTCTCCATTTTCTTCACAGCCTTTTCGAAGTCTTCTTTGATATACGTGTCAAAAACAGCTACCCATTTCGCCTTCAAGTCAAGTTTGCCAAGCTTGTCAATAAACTTTCTAATAGTTCGAGAAGGCCCACCCCAATGATTTGGCGACCCTATCAAAATCGCATCACAATCCGCTACCTTTTCAAGGTCGACTTCCTCAACATCACTGATGGCAGTTTCAATTCCATCGACCTCTCTCATTCCCTCCGCAATCTTCTCTGCTACAAGCCTTGTGTTGCCATACTTTGTGTCATAAACAACAAAAACTTTCACCATTTCATTCACTAGTTATCATGTATGGTCCCTTATTTTTTATGACTTGTGTAAGAACTTCGCACGCATACATCGATTACAAATGTCCTTTGTGCAAATTTAGCGCAGGGGGTTAGGTTCAAACCTACGTTTAAATCCTTGTTTTTTGTACAGATAGTATCCGTTCCTTTCACTAAAAACTTACTGTAGGGTTTAGAGGTGATAACAGACAAAATCAGTTGCATTCTAAGCCTTTCGAAAGAAGCAGACTCATTTCATTTACATGCGTACCTTCAAACTATCTATTGCTAAAGAGGCCCACGGTAATATTTGGTTGCTGGACAAGCCAAGCATTTTTCATTTTGATACCGCGCGCATTTTCCGCAGTTGATTCCGCAAGGCGCATCCTCCGCCTCTTTATTTGAAATAATTTTAATTGGGAGATATTTCGGAATCACAGGTGCCTCTCCTATAGTTACCTCTGAACGTCTGACACCCTTCTGTGCTCGTACAGAACAGACTTCTACGATCGCATTTAGGGTGTCAGCGTCTTCGGCAATCATCATAGTCATTATGTTGTAAGCGCCGGTAGTAGTGGTAAGAAAAACAATTCTTGGGCATTTCGAGAACTTATTGATGAGTTCTTGTAGACGTTT
This sequence comes from Candidatus Bathyarchaeota archaeon, assembly GCA_003601605.1. Lineage (GTDB taxonomy): Archaea > Thermoproteota > Bathyarchaeia > Bathyarchaeales > Bathycorpusculaceae > PIXZ01. Next base: position 5,197 of record PIXZ01000070.1, on the reverse strand, counting down.
AGGTGTTTCTACTTCTGCATTTACGATGGCAACACGGAAACCCAACTTCTCTGCGTTAAGTCCTGCAGAAACCTTGACTAGATTTTCGCAGAGATTCTTTAACCTTTTTCTTATGCTTACATGAGAGAACCCTACTTTTTTGCCTAGTTCAGAAAGAGAGGTTCGTCCATCCTTTTGTAGAATGGATATTATTTTTTTGTCGATTTCATCCATCGTTTAGTCCTCTGTTACAATTTGTAACGAAAAACATAAATACATTTCTGTTCTGTAACCAGTTAGGCGATAATTACGTTTGAATCCATGATAGTTATCATGGTATTAGCTGGCTCTTTAGTTGGGCTAGTAAGCTCCTTCTTTGGAGTTGGAGCCTGTTTCATAATGGTTCCGGTGATGATGTACTGTTTTGAAACGTTTATGGGAGTGCCGCCTAACATCTCGCCTCTTTTGGCCTTTGGAACCAACATGGCCATTGTGGTTCCAACGGCACTCAGCGGGGCGCTCAGACATAGGAGGGAGTTAAAGAAAAAGAATATGTCTTTTCCTACAAGGCATTATCTTAGCTTTGCTGTTCCTGTAGGTTTAGGTGGCTTTACAGGATCTGTGTTAGCTTTCGTCTTCTTCACAAGTTTCAGAGCTCAGGCAGGCATTGTTCTTAAGACAATTTTTGGGGTCTTCTGCCTTGTTGGAGCTTACAGGTTTATGAAGGCTAAGCCTATTCCCCTAAAGAGTCTTCCGAAGTTATCCATACCTAAATTTTCTGTAAGCGGCTATTTCTCAGGGATATTAGCTCACTTCATCGGAATAGGAGGAGGAATAGTTTATATGCCAATATTAAATACCATCCTGAGTGTTCCTGTGCATATTGCGGTATCGCTGTCTCTTGCGACAATGGTAATTGGCTCTTCAGTGGGTTCTTTGTCCTTTATGACATTAGGATATATCGATCAACTACGTCATCCATCAGATTATCCAGCATTTTCACTTGGATGGTTCAATTTTGTAGCTTTCTTAGGGATAGGCATAGCCAGCATAATATTTGCTCAATTTGGTCCTAAGCTTGCTCACCGAACATCTCCAAGTAAATTTAAGATATTACTTGCCATAGTCTATGCGTACATCGGAATAAGATTAGTTATAAACGGAGTTTTCCAGTTACAAGGATTAACGCCTATTATTCCATGAACCCACACTTGTTGTCGCTCTAAAATCTCGCTTTGAGATCTTTTTAAGACATTGTTGGCGCCGGGGGTGGGATTTGAACTTGAACCCACGCGGCCCCGAAAGGCCACAGGCTTAACGGCGTTCAGCGTCTCCAGGCCTGCTCCCTACCTGGCTAGGAGACCCCGGCTCGTGGTCGCCTATATTTTAGGCTTTTTTAGGTTTATTATGGGTTTCTAAAAGTAGTTTATGTTTTTCTGCCATCAAAACGCGGTATCCGCTTTTTATGGCTGATACTCTAACGTTTTCCGAAGTTTTCCTCAAAAATTGTGCGAAGGCGTTTTCCCCAGATTTTTGATCTTACAACCATTTGGAAGGTGGCTTTAGCTGTCATGTGTTTTGGGGCTTCTGCTATGATAGCTTTTACCGTTGGCATTCCAGCGCTCACTGGAGGGTTTGAAAGAATACAATTGAAAAGCTTGTTTTCAACGGGTTTGTACAAGTAGCCTTTTCGCACTTCCGCGTTTGTTACATTGTTTAGTTCTAGGTTTTGTTTGGCAAGCCAGACAGCCCTCTCGTTCACGTCCACCATTATTACGTGTAATTTGGGATTGAATGTGGCAGCGGCGATTCCAACCGCGCCATAGCCGCATCCTATGTCCAACACGAAGCCTTCTTCTGGAAGAATCATAGACTCTATTAACACTCTGGTGCCCAAGTCTAAACGCTTTTTTGAGAAAACTCCAGAGGCTGTTAGAAATTTGAAGGATTTTCCGCGAAGATAAGTGTGGATAATTCCCAGCTTAAGTTTGGATTTTGGGCGTTCTACAAAATAATGTTCTGAATTTCTGTTTTCCTTGCGCATTTTAGGTTTCGCCGCTTTTCCAACATTTGGGATAAGTGCCCCTAGGCATGAGCACCCGTTTTGTTTGGGCAACCATACCATGCTCCATGCTCAAAATTTCTTCTGTAGATGCTAGGGCTTTGGCTAGAGCCACTGCCTCGCCTTTTAAAGTGAAAATCGCTACAAGCGAGTCTTTTTGTATGTTGGTTTCAAGGGATAATACTCCTGGCGCAGTTAGGTTAGCTCCGTGACATATGGCATCCACAGCGGAATCCCTAATGTAAATTTTGGGAACTAGGGCTAATGCCTTTTCCATGGGTTGAATGATTTTTCTAAGGATTTTATCGTCGCCTTGTTTTTGCCATTCCATAAACCAGTAAGCCACATCATGCAAAGTAACCGTTCCCTCGCCTTCAACAAAGGGTCCAGCTCTGGTTCTGCGTAGTTCCTGCATGTGGGCGCCGCATCCTAAGACTTCGCCTATGTCAAAGCAGAGCTTGCGGATGTATGTGCCTCCTTCGCATCCCACCTTGAATAGAACGTTTCTTCCTTCCATTTCCATGAAGTCTATGTAGTAGATTTTTCTGGTTCGCAGTTGCCGTTTAACTGAAGCTCTTAAAGGTGGTCTTTGGTAGATTGTGTTTTCAAATTCTTTCAGAACCGCTTCAACCCTGTTTTGGCTTGCGTCGCCGTGAAGTTTCATTACGCAAACATATTCTTTTCCACTGAAGAGCAGTGCTTGAACGATTTTCCTAGCTTCCTCTAAGGTGATGGGAAGGATTCCGGTCACTTTGGGATTTCTCTGGCCTAGTTTAAGCCTCTAGAGTCCCGCCGTGACCAATTCGCTGAAGGTTTAGTATGCGTTTAACCCATGCTGCTACTTCGTGGCTTGTTGGACCCGCGGGTTTGTCAAGGTTTATAACGCCATACTTTATGTAGTCTTTTGCTGTGCGGTCTTCTGGTTTACATCCATAGCGTGGATTGGTTTTATCTTCAGCCTTCACCACCAGTTGGCGTTTCGTTTCCCATGGAGGAACGCTTCTAGGCATAGACCACTGCATCTCTCCTACAAATCTAAAGTTTTCAGAGGCGTATAAGAGTTTAAACCTAAGCTAAGGCTGGTTTAACCATTTGAGCCATTTCATCAAGCTTGCCAGAAGTTTTAAGAGCTTCTAAAACTTCCTCGTCGGAGGCTCCCCGTTTAATCTGTATTTTGTCCTGTAAAGGCTCGATGTGGTTTACGTTTGCCCTTCGCCTTTTAACCCCAGTAACATTTTTCGGACCAGTTACTAGCACAAAGCTTTTGTCTATTATGTCAACTATTACACATTTTCTTCCAGCTTCTCGCCCGGCTAATTTCACACAAATTCTCCCTACTTCTATTGCTGGCACATTAAAGCCTCCTATAAGAATTAGTATAGAAACAATTCGAACATGTATTTATAACTTAACCTTAACCCTTTTTAACACTGTAGTAGCGGTGCTAAACCTTCAAATCACTATCATCTTTTACTGTTGTGAAAGGTTAAGTCAGAAAGCGTTCAACAACATTGTATAGAACGCTGGTTCCAAACACCAGATTTTCTATGGAAATCCGCTCATCAATACCGTGCACCGTCTTCAAGATTTCACCGTAAGGCATGTCCGCCCGTAATGGTTGGAAACCATAACAGACTGTGCCTAATTTTCTGAAGAAGCGAGAGTCTGTGCCGCCAGTAAGCAGAATAGGTGCAACTGAACAGTTTGGCTCAAACTCTTTAAGAACGTTTATAATTTCCTCGTATAGTGGAGTGTTTGTTGGCGACTCTGAAGGCTCATTAGCTTGAATAGTTTCAAACTCCACCTTTTCCAAGTCAACAACATCCTTTAACAAAGCTTTAATCTCTTCCATGGCTTGCTCTGGAGTTTGTCCCGGTAGAATTCTGCAGTCAAAAACTGCTTCACATTCAGACGGAATTATGTTCTCTTTTACACCGCCATGGATTATGGTTGGAGCAATGGTCATTCTAAGCCGTGCCCTAAGCTCTTCCGCCATAACCTTATCCTTTTGAGCCAACATGTCAAGTATCTGGTCGGCTACTTCAGGATTTTGAAGAATCATGTTTGCAGCCTGCTGTAATAAAGGGCTTTCCTTTGCAACCTCGCTTAAGAACTGCCTAACAGTTGGCACAACAGTCATTTTCGCCCTGTAATTTCCAAGCTTCTCAACAATCTTATTCATGCGAAGAATAGCATTGTCTGCAGCACCGGGCACCGAACCGTGACCCGGTCTTCCTTTAGCTTTAACTTTAAACCAGAGAATTCCTTTTTCTGCTGTTTGAATTGTGTAAATGTTTTTGTCGTCTACTGGGATGGCTAGTCCGCCGCCTTCATTTATAACGTAGTCTGCTTTAACTTTGTCTGGATAGTTTTTTACAAGCCAGCCTGCCCCTGCTTCCCCGCCTTTTTCTTCGTCTGCTGTTGCCGCTAATATTACGTCGCCCTTAAGC
>PIXZ01000070.1:0-639 GCA_003601605.1 Candidatus Bathyarchaeota archaeon | reverse complement strand
ACGCCCCCAAACAAAACCGTCTTTAACCACGCCCGCGAAAGGGTCTACGCTCCATTCTTTGGGATTTGCAGCAACAACATCCAAATGCGAAAGAAGAAGTAAGCTTGGTCCTTCGCCTGTTCCTTTAAGCCGTGTTATCAGGCTTCCTCTTCCCGGGGCAGACTCGAAAACTTCACATGCAAAGCCTTCTTTTTCAAGGTTTTTTGTAAGAAATTTTACGGCTTCGGTTTCGTTTCCTGGCGGATTAGTTGTGTTTATGCGTATTAAATTGCTTAGAAGATTTGTGACTTCTTCTTCGATTTCTTTTAGCAGTTGAGCACACATCTTAAATTCACACCTGTTTTAGATTGCGTATAAAGCAGCCAATTAACTTAAGATTTGCCTTTAACATGTTAGGTGGAAAGCGCCGACAACACGTTTGCCAGAGCCTAAAAGCGTGTTAAAAGTTTTGTAAGCTTCCTTTGTTGGCTGTGCAACCAGTTCGATTCCCAGCTTTTTCAAAGAGTTTTCTACTTCAGGCAAGATTTTCACAAGTCCGTAATATCCAGTGCCGACAACAAGCACTTCCGGTTTTGGTTCGCGTTCCATGACCTCTTTTAAATCTTCCATATGCAAACTGTGACCTTCCTTTCTCCACCA
>PIXZ01000069.1 GCA_003601605.1 Candidatus Bathyarchaeota archaeon | reverse complement strand
CCTGTGCCTTGACGCTGGGGCACGTTAAATGTGCTGGTGTCCGGGGCACTAGCAGGGGATTAGGCCCCGTTAAAGCGTCTTGCGATGATAGGTCCCCAAGAGAGGAGAAAGGAGGGTGATAAGAAATGATAAGTAAGAAGATTTTGGCAAGCGTGTTCATTATTGGTTTGTTGGCTTTCGGTCTCGGATGGGGAACATACTCATACTTCAGCGACACAGAAAGAATCGAAGGAAACACTTTCACGGCTGGTGTCTTGGATATGGAGCTTGTGAGCAATCCGGTTAGTATATCGGGGTTGTATCCGGGACAAACTGCAACATTCAGTTTTAAGCTTCGGAACGTTGGGGATATTACAATCAAATACTTGTTTATGCGCGACGAAAACTTAGACGACCCAAATGGTCTTAGATTCGCAATTGAGATAGAAAACATCAAAGAATACAAACTTAATCCTGACGGGACTGTGAATTATGGACCTGAAACTTGCTCTGGCGCAACCTATGAGGGTTGGCTACCTGATAGTGTCTGCGATGGCGGTGCACACGACGGGCATTTAAGCCTAAACGAGTTCTTCACAGGCTTTCCGCCGGGCACTTCTGGCGCGAACGATTACTGGGACGTAGTGACTTTGTCAGCAAACTGGGGCGGCGGTGACTTACCTCAATGGTACTATTATGAAATGGTTCTTGAATTGAAGTTCATGGAAACTGGACATCCACAAGATGGTCTTCAAGGGGCTTCAATGAGCTTTGACTGGGTAATCATGGGAACACATGCAGATAAAACTGAAATAGAAGGATACGTGCCATAAAAGCCTCCTACAGACTTAACCAAAGGTTCCAATGATGAACAGGAAAATCTTTGCATGTTGGATAATAATCGCCGTAGTTTCAACGCTCCTCGGAGCCGGAACCAGAGCTTACTTCAGCGACACGGAAACAAGTAGAGGCAACTACTTCCAAGCTGGGACATTAGACTTAAAACTCAGCCACAGCAGCAATGGACCGTGGACTGATGGCGTAACGGGAACATGGACCTTATTGAATATGTTGCCAGGAAATGAAACACCAATTGGCAGGGTTTACCTTAAAAACTTCGGCTCCGTAGTATCAAGCACATTGAAAATAACATGCAACTACACAGTTACTGAGGAAACACCACAGACAGAATCAGACATAGATCCCAACACAGACCAGCAACAGACCAGCATCCAGACGAAATGGCAAAGCACATGATCATAACCTACATATATTATAGAAATGACGAAATCAATATCAATTGTCTAACAGGAGAAGATGATGGATATCCCCCAAACGAAGACTGGAAGATAACGGATATTGACGGAGACGGCAAAATAACGCTCTATGAGTTTAAAATGGACCCATTAATCAATCTTCCGTCACCAGATACACAAACAAATAAAATTACGCAATTTGAAATGAAAATCAAATTTGACGAAAACGCTGATAGCGATTTTATAGGAGACACGTTCAACCTAACAATGATATTCACACTAAAACAGTAATTTGCAACAAAACCTTAACAAAACCTTTTTTCTCCCCCTTTTATTATAACCACTTATTCCACAAGACACGGGCTGAACAAGAAACGTGAAAAACAAGAAAAATCTCGCTTCACTGCTCACAATATTAATAATTCTGATTTTTGTAACGCTACTGTCTAATCAACCCTCAGTCTCACGTGATAGTAGAAATGCCAAACCCTAAAAAACTTGCAAAAATAGCCGCCTACGCTATCATAGCCACATTCCTCATGATTTTCCTAGTTTTCTATAGACCTATCCAGCTTTGGGGAGACACGCTTTACGAGCCAGTCTACACTGGAAGCATGGAACCTGCCATCCCAGTAGGAAGCATAGCCGTAATAAAACCAACAAACCCAGAAACCCTAAAAATAAACGACATAATCTGCTTCAGAATTGAAAGTGAATCCGCCATAACAGTAACTCACAGAATAATAGACATAACAAACGAAGGTTTCATAACCAAAGGAGACGCAAACGAAGATCCAGACCAGTGGATAGTCAGAAAAGAAAACGTAGTAGGCAAAGTAATCGCTGTAATACCATACATAGGCTATTTAGGCCACTTCGTAAGAACACCAGCAGGCTTTATACTGCTAATCGTAATACCAGCCACAATCCTAATCCTTCTGGAAATAAAAAACATAACCAAAGAAATAAAAAGAAAAGCAAAAAACGAACAAATTTCTAGTTTAACCCACAAAATCTGTCTTAACAACAATTTAGGACAACTCTAGAAGAAGCATAGGTAATTTTATTAATTGTTTAATGCCTTTATTATTCTGGTTTACAGGCGTGTTCGTGTTTGGATTCTGATTTTGGGTTGATAAGGGTATGGACGTGAAGAAACGAAGGCGGAGAAGCCGCAGCGAAGTTATATGTGAAATTCTAAGCGAAGCCCTAAACGGCGCTAACAAGACAAGGCTTATGTACAAGTGTAACATGAATTTTGTGCGTTTTAACCGCTATTTAAACGAATTGCTGGATGCAGGTTTGATGGAGTGCATGGGCTCTAATCCGGGCGGGATAATTTTGTATAGGACTACGGAGAAGGGGCGAGAGCTGCTTAAAGTTTTGCGAAAGGCCAACGAGTTGTTATCTGCATGAATTTCTGGGAAATTTTAATAGGAACCATGTGATATTTTGGGTTTGGTGATTTGGGTTGGTAGAGACTGTTTTTACTGAAGAGGATAGGAAGTATTTGCGTAAATTGGCTGAGGAAGTGCCTAAACTGCGGATTATCATGGAGGAACTTTTAGAAACTATTGACGTTTTGGGGGATGAAGAACTTCTAAGAAGTATTAGGGCTAGTGAGAGAGATATTCGCGAAGGCAGATTATTGAGTTTTAAGGGGCTTCTGAAAGAGTTGGATTTGGATGAAAAAGAAGTTTGAGTTATTTTTCGCTAGGGAATTTTTGAGAAAGATTAAGAAGTTAGATAAGCAAGTGCAGGCTAGGATTCTTAAGGAGTTAAGAGTTTTAGAGAATGACCCGTTTTGTGGTAAGCGTTTGTTTGGGCGTTTAAGTGGATTGTTTTCTTTGCGTGTTGGGGAATATAGGGTTATTTACAGTTTGTCTGGTGATAAAGTTATTGTGCGTACTGTGGGGCATCGTCGGAGAATTTATGAGAGATAGTTTGGTTATTTGATTTTGCTTATGGCTATTTCGCTGATTCTTTTGTCCATACAGATTTCTAGTTCTAGACTTATGTCCGTCAGGTTTGTTATGCGAGTGCATTGGATTACTAGGCTTTTTTGCGGTGGTATTATTATGGTGCCTATGGCTCTGTCGTAGGGTTGTGAAACTTCAGTTTCTGTGTTCGACGTTTTCTGGTTTATCAAAAGAGTTTTCCAATCTTGGTTTAGCTTTATCTGGTTTGTAGCTGGGTTATGTTGAATCAGATCCGTGTCTGCCAAAAATTTTATTATGTTTTGGAATTTTTCTGGGGGAATTTGTAGAATTCTAGCTGTTTCTTGGGGGTTATGCCAAACGTTGTCGCTTAAGATTTCTAGGAGTTTTTCAAGTTTTGTAGGCAAGTTTTAAAACTTCCTTTTGCTTGAAAGAGCGTATACGTTTTATTGTTTTCATTTCTTATAAGGGGATAGGAACTTTTAGTCTAGTCTAAAAATCCAGTTTTGGACACGCTTTTGTCACGGTGTTTTGCCATCGTTCTCCTTTAAAACCTAAAAGTTCGCCTTTTTCACAAACACCAACACGATAAAAGTTGCTATGATAAGTAGTAGAGATAGCATCCCATTAGATGGAAACTCTGGAATGACAGCCTCAACGTAAAAAGTGTGTAAAACATCAGCAAGCAAGTTCACAGCTAAATTAAGAGACTCACCACAACGGTTTTTAAATGTGGCATCGCTCCAGTTGTAGTTTTCATTCATCCAAACACATGTTAAATCGTCGTCTAAATCAAAAGTAGTATCATAAGCCAATGTTAAAGTGGCGTTATACGCAGATATTACGCTGAGTTCGCCGTCGAAATTTAGAAAAACGTTAAACTCGTCCACATAACTGTTTGTTCTCGTGTTCACATAGTCCTCATATTTGCTGTGAAGCGTTTTATTTTCGGCTCCCCAATCCGTTTCAGCGCCCATAACATGCCCGAAAACCGCCACATCCACAATGTAATGAGACATTACACCGAGCCTTTTAGCAGCACCAGCCAAATCACCACTATTGAAAAGACTAACCGCATTTTCATATTCTTCTTGCGCTCTAACCGCAGAGGCATCGTCCTGCAAAGAACCGTTAGCAAAATAGTAAACATGATGCTTACTTTTGTCGCCGATTCCGTCTGGAGCGCCGCCGTTGTCTGGCAGCTCAGTCCCATAAAGATAAGGGGCAAGATTGTCAAGAATAAACTGTTTTTCTTCTGGCGGAAGCCAGTCTAAAGCATGTTCAGCAATCCAGTCGTGAGTCCCATAATCTGGATTAGATGGGTCATCGCTATATCCGCCGTTACTCCAACAAGAAGCAGAAACAAACAGCATGTCAAAGATTAGTATGCACAATAAAAGAGACAAAATAACTACCTTTGTTTTCTGCATTTTCGTTCAAAACTAGTTGCATATACGCAGAAATAAAATTTTAGAAAAATAGAGGTTGGAAAGCTTTACTAGCAGAGAAAGGCGTTCATGTTTTAGCTGTATCCACAAGTTTCTGCAGCCAAACTGTTATGGCTGTTGGTCCCACTAAAGCGGTGTAAACGTCGAAAGTCATTCCAGCCGTGTCCAAACCAAGGGCGGAGAACAAGCCAATGGCAGCCGTGCGCAGAAACTTTCGCCAGTTGAAAGGCTCTTTCTGCGCTGCATAGCCCAGGAAGGCGTAGATTAGAGCCGCACAAAAGCCTAAACCAACATTTAATAGGTTCGTTTATTTCACCTCCTTTTAGAGGTTTCCCGCCTCCATAGAAAGCATGTTAAATTTTTCAAAAATTGGAGGGGAGAAAGAAGAGTAGACGCAAGTCATTTTAGCCGCTTTCCATGGAGGTTTCGGGCTGTGAGGCTTCCCAAAGTTCCCAGCCGAATTTGGCTGCGTTTTTGCGGAACTCTTCTTTTCGAATTAGCCCCAACTCCGCAGCCTTCAACATGTCTGAAATGGCGATTTCAGGGGTTTTCTCGCTACCCCAGTTCAGCCTAACTTTGGCTTTTGCGGGGTTAAAGCCAGCTTGGGCAAGAACAACGTCAAAGATT
>PIXZ01000024.1 GCA_003601605.1 Candidatus Bathyarchaeota archaeon | reverse complement strand
AAAAGGCGTTGAACTCGAAGGTTTTTGATGAAAAATGCGTTTTTATAGTAAAAAATGCTGTTAAAAACCTGCTGGAATTTGTGAATGAATTATAACTAAATTTCCTTTACAAAAAACTTTATGAAGAAAAAAGAAGCCGCTATGGAAATGGCATAGGGCAAAAATAGGGCTAATAATTGAATCCCCTGCAAACTTTGGAATGTCGCCTCGCTTGATATTATCCCTTGTGAAACACTGTTCCATAATCCATGAGCAAAAATTAAAGGCGTTAAATTTTTGGATTTATGGTAAAAATAGCCGAACAGCAAGCCTATGAAAAAGGTTGTCATTACATATTGTGCCATGCCAAACGGGTCAAAAGGTGAAAGATTCCAAACAAAATGCCACACTCCGAACAGCGCTGCTTGGATTAGTATAGCTATTCTAGGCGAACATATCCTTTCGAGATGTGTCTGGGCATAGCCTCTGAAAAAGCCTTCTTCGCTTATGCCTACACATAATGTCTGAAAGGGCATTGCTGAAAGAAACAAGAGCGTGTCGTAAGAAGTGGCTGGCGACTGGTTAGTGAAAGCGTAAACTGTGACATACAAAGACAAGAAAAATGTTCCGCCCCAAACAGCGTAAAAACTAAGCCCATAGAGAAGTGCTTTTCCAAAATTGCCTGTTTTAAAGCCGAAAACTGAAATTCTTGTTTTTTCGATAACTGCTATAGTTAAAATTACAAGGTATATTAGCGGAGTTTTTTCGTATGGCATATTAAACAATAATGCAGAAGGAACACGAATAAGCAACGCTAAGATAAATATTGTGAAAATCCAGAGGAAAACGCTTGTTTTTTCTTTTTCGGCGATTTTGTCAGAAATTCTCTCTTGGATAGAATACTCCTTATACCAGAGATAAAGAGGAACTAAAAGGACTATTGAAAAAATTATTGGAACATCAACTTTCTCTGGGAAAAAATGTGCACTCAAAAGGATTACAGCTGCAATAGCAAAGTATGTTAACGCAACTTTTGCAATCGCATTGTTGTTCAAGGCTTTCACATTCTCTGTTAAAACTACTATTTTAGATACGGCAAAATTAAGCTTTTCAGTAGTCCAAACAAAACTGTTTTTAAAACAGAGAAATTCTATAATTTAGTGGCTGAAATCATGGGTGAAGAGAAAAAATTTGAGTTTTTGGAGCATATGGCTGACGCTTACGTCGCAGCATACGGCAAAGATTTAGCCGAAGCCTTTGAAAACGCTGCTCTCGCCATGTTTGATGTCATGACAAAAGTGGAAGATATCACTCCTAAAACAGAAGATTACCTAGAAGTCAAGGGAAAAGACGAATATGCACTTCTTTACAATTGGCTGGAAGCTTTACTGGTAAAATTCGAAACCGAAGAAATGTTATACTCCAAGTTTCAAGTTCAAGAAATAAGCAGAAGTCCAAAAGGCTTTGCTCTAAAGGCAAGGATTTGGGGAGAAAAATACGACCCTCAAAAGCATGTTCAAAAAGTTGGTGTGAAGGCTGTTACCTACCACAGAATGGAAATCATAAGAAAACCAGAAAAAATTACTTTAAAGTTCATTCTTGACATTTAATCTTCTAGACCAGTTTCAGCCTTTTCAAACCTTTCAAAATTTCTTCCACCGCTACCTCTGGAGGTGTCTCTAACTTATCCGTCTCATATTCAACAAAGGGAACCCGTTTCTCTTTATAATATTGGAGTAGCGGCTGAGTTTGCCGTTCATAAACTTCTATCCTTTTTTTGATAACTTCTGGCATGTCGTCTGGACGTTGATATAGGGGTCCACCGCACTTGTCGCATTTCATGTCAACTTTTGGCTTCAAATAACGTAGGTTGTATACTTCGCCGCAGTTTTTGCATATTCGCCTAGAGGATAGGCGCTCGATGATTATCCAGTCTGGCACTTTCAACTGTATGATAACATCTATTTTTGCAAGTTTTTCTAGGTTTTTCGCCTGTTCTACGGTGCGTGGATAACCATCCAAAATGAAGCCTTTTTCTTTTGAAGTTTTTGCCAGTTTTTGTTTTAAGACTTTCACTACGATGTCGTCTGGAACAAGCAATCCCTTTTCCACATAACTTTTCACTTCCCTACCTAACGGCGTGTCTTCTTTCATAAGTTCTCTAAAAATGTCCCCTGTAGCAATCACCTGCACTCCAATTTTAGATTGTAAACGCGAGGCATATGTTCCTTTTCCAGAACCAGGCGCTCCGAAAATAATAGCATTAACCATTTTGTTTTCTCCGCTTTCCTTCTGTTTATTTTTTATAGAGAATATTTGGTTTATACTAAAATGTTTTGCATTTAAAGCGTTTCTAGCGTATTAAGAAGGTTATCTCTTTAACTAATGTTTCTGGAACTATGTTCCTCCTTTTCTGTTTGTTTAATCTGACAAAGCCAAATTTGCTTAGCACTTTCAGGTCTTGGTAAACGTTTTTGACATTCCGTCTTATTTTTTGAGCTAAATCGTTTATTGACTCCGCCCGTAAGGCGGCAATTTGATACAACAATTCTATTCTTTTCGGAGTTAGCGAAGCAAAATGTTCAGGCTTGAAATCTTTTATTTCTTCAACCGTATAATCTAATGTGCCTTCTTCCACATAGCCTTTATAACTGTTTATGAGTTCTGCCCATTCAAAATAAGTGCTAACAAGCTTAGCATTCAGTCTTTTTTGAAGAAATTTTTCCTCAAACTTTTCGAAACTTCCAAAGTTTCTTTCAAAACGTTGAATTCTTTTTTCCACTTCTTCTGGCGTTAACTCTCGAACTATTTTAAGAAGCATAACTTTCCCAAACAAGATTATGGAATGAAACGCTTAAAATTTTGACTATGGAAATGCTTAAAACGTTTGACGCTGCCTTTTCATATCTGCATCTGGTTTGGAACAGAAATGAACATAACGAAAATTGAAAATCACATATACTTAATCGACGTGGAAACTGCTGGAATCAAAAACTTCATTGCCAGCTACATACTAAAAGGAAAGCAAACAGCAATCATCGAAACAGGTCCCGTATCTTCAATACACAACGTGCTTTCTGGCTTAAGGGAATTAAATATCAAACCAGAAGAAATAGCCTACGTAGCTGTTTCTCACATCCATCTAGACCATGGTGGAGGCGTTGGAACCCTTCTAAAGTTTCTGCCTAAAGCCAAAGTCATAGTACACCAGAGAGGAGCGCCACATTTGGCTAATCCAGAGAAACTTTGGCAACAATCCCTCAAAGTCCTTGGAAACATAGCTGAAATGTATGGAAAGCCAGAACCAGTTCCTGAAGAAAGGATTATCGCCGCAACTGACGATTTAACTTTTGACTTAGGCGAAGACGTAAAACTAAAAGTTTTGGAAACTTTAGGTCATGCATCCCACCACCTAAGCTATTATGAACCGTCAACAAAGGGAATATTTCCAGGGGACGCTGCAGGCATTTATTTGAATGAAATTGGAGTTATCGTGCCTACTACCCCGCCGCCTTTCCGTTTAGATATCGCTTTAGCATCTTTAGACAAGCTGATTGAATTGAAACCGAAGGTTCTTTATTATAGTCATTTCGGCAAAGCACATAACGCGATAGAAAAATTGCAAACTTATGTGCGGCAGGTTAAGCTTTGGGCGAAGATTGCGAGAGAGGGAATTGAAAATGGAGAAGGCATAGAAGCTATAAGGCAGAGAATAATCGAAAAGGATGAGGCTGTCAGAAAAGCTTTGCAGTACATTCAGAATCATTTGGTCTTAAGCGAGACTACGCTGAACGAGAGTGTGCAGGGTTTCATCGGTTTTGTGGAAAAGTTTCCCGATTTTCCGTTATAAATTAATTTATTGGTGTAAAAGCCAAAATTCTTTATATTTCACCCTTCACCAGTAAGGATGGGTGAGAAAATGAGCAGCAAAATTCCGCTTGAAAGATTAACCGATTATACATGGCGCATTCCGCAATACAAACCAGGCATGCGAGTCCCGGGCATAGTTTTCGCCAATAAAGACTTGCTGGACAAAATGCAAACGGATAGAACGCTCCAACAATGTGTAAACGTTGCTCATTTACCTGGAATCTACAAGTATTCCATAACCCTGCCCGATGGTCACGAAGGCTATGGTTTTCCAATAGGCGGTGTAGCCGCCACAGATTATGATGAAGGCGTAATCAGCCCTGGAGGAGTTGGTTATGACATAAACTGCGGTGTCAGATTAGTAGCCACAAACCTTTCTGAAAAGGACATTAGACCAAAACTTGCTGAATTAACAAACGCCATATTCAAAAATGTTCCATGCGGGCTTGGAAGCCGCCGTAAGGACTTTAGAGTTACCGAACATGTTTTGGATAGGCTTGTTATGGAAGGTGTTCAATGGGTGATAGACCAGGGACTGGGATGGTCAGAAGATGCTGAACACTGTGAAGAACGCGGTTGCATGAAAAACGCAAACCCCGACAAAGTTTCAACGACAGCCAAAAATAGGGGAGTCACACAAATCGGAACTCTGGGTTCTGGAAATCACTTCTTAGAAATACAGAAAGTAGACAAAATTTACGATGAAAAAACAGCCAAAGCCTTTGGAATAACCCATGAAGGACAAGTCACCATCATGATTCACTGCGGCTCCAGAGGCTTTGGACATCAAATATGCTCAGACTACTTGCGAGTTATGGAAAGAGCAGTTCACAAATACAAGATAGCCTTGCCAGACCGCGAACTTGCATGTGCCCCAGGAAAAAGCAAAGAGGCAGAAGATTACTATCAGGCTATGGCATGCGCTGTCAACTATGCTTTTACTAATCGCCAAACCATAATGCACTGGGTTAGACAAAGTTTCCAGCAAGTTTTCAAAGAAGACCCGGAAAGATTTGGATTAAAACTCGTGTATGATGTGGCTCATAACATCGCGAAAATAGAAAACCACAAAGTCAACGGTAAACGAAGAAAAGTTTGGGTGCACAGAAAAGGTGCCACAAGAGCCTTTCCCTATGGGCATCCAGAAATTCCCGCAGACTACCGCTCCGTTGGTCAGCCCGTGCTTATTCCAGGAAGCATGGGAACAAGCTCATGGCTTTTAGTAGGCACAGAAAAAGCCATGGAAGTAAGTTTCGGTTCTACTGCTCATGGAGCAGGACGTATGATGAGTAGAACTGCCGCAAAAAAGAGGTATTGGGGCGGCGACATAAAGAAGGCTTTAGAACAGCGTGGAATTGTTGTTAGAGCCGCCAGTTCGGTGGTGTTAGCTGAAGAGGCGGATCCAGCCTACAAGAATGTTGACATTGTTGCTGATGTTAGCCACAATGTTGGAATAGCAACAAAGGTTGCGAGAATGGTTCCTTTGGCGGTTGTTAAAGGATGATTCTAGAACTTTTCTCTATCCTCCACTTTTAGGCGTTGTTTTCTCTTTAGTTTTTGTTCTTCTGTAGCGTGAGCCTTGTGAAGTTCCTTCATGTACCATGCTCTTTCCCTCGCAAAGTGAACACTTAAGACTATTCCTAGACAGAGCAAAACTAGCCCTATAGATATTAGGGATAGTCCCAAAAGACTGTAAGGGTGTGGTGTCAAATGGTAGGGGATTATTAGGAACCATTCTGGATTCTCAACCATTATCACTGTTTCAAGCAAACCTCCAACAAAAAAGATGGAGCCAAGCACTGCTAAGAAATAGCCAACTGTTTCGTTGTGCCGTGATTCCTCAGCTTTTTCATGCAAGTATTCGCTAAAAAGCATTGAATCCACGGTTTGAGCACTGGAACCCTTCTCTATAAGTTTTATTGCATTTCCCGAATAGTTGGCTCTCTCCTCGAAATAGGAGAAGTTTATATCAAAAGTTTCGTTATTAAATAGCCAGATGTGTAATGGTCTTCAAAGATGAATGCGGAATCTGCGGCAGAGTACTTCCATACACTTATCTTAGACGGTGCCAAAGATGTGGAAAACTTTTCTGCAAAGACTGTATGGTTCCCGATGTTTCCACAGGCGACCCAACAAAAATGTTGTGTCTCCACTGTGCAAGAAGAACTGTTTCGCCGAAAACCATGGGCAAGTATGATAGGCTTGCAAACTATCTAAAATTTAGATCATCATTCACAGATGCTGTGAAACTTTCTTTTGCAAAGATTGACGGCATAATAGGCGATAATCTGCCTACAAGCGCATATCATGATGAAAGATGGTGGAGAAATTCTCCCAGCATTTCACATGCTAAGGCTTGGGTTGAAGCTGGGTGGAACGTGCAGGAAGTGAATTTGAAGGAAGGATATGTTGTTTTTAAGAAAGTTAAAAATGTCAGAGTGAAAACTTCACGAAAAGAAATAAAGAAGCCTTTCACTCCAGTGCCCGTTCGCTATTCTGGAAGAAAGAAGCCTTCAAAAACCAAGATTTCAAAGCTTTACGCTAGGCTCAAGAATCTAGAACGGCAAAAAGCGAGCACGCCCGCCTACCGCGGAAGCTTCAAACCCAAACCAAAACACGAGAAAAAACTGTTCAAATCCGAAAAGAAGCCCCAGTAAATGAAAGGAAATTTTTATCTAACTCACCTTAATAATTCACATAACACAAAGAAGCGGTCGTCGTCTAGTCTGGTTTAGGACACAGAAGCCCTTTGCCAAAAGGCTTGTGGAAGCCTTCCAAGCCTGCGATCCCGGGTTCGAATCCCGGCGACCGCACCACAAACTTTTACTGAATAAATTTTTCAGGAAAAATTTTACAAAGTGTGCAAATGTCTTTTGCGATAATGTCTGGATTTTGTCCGCTTTCTTTAAGGTTTTCCAGCGAGTAAAACTGGGATGAAACAAAAACGGTTCGCATTCCAGCCGTTTTGGCTCCTTTAATATCTTCGTCTGGGCTGTCTCCAACATAAACCGTTTCCTCAGCAGGCACTCCAAGTTTTCTGAGAGCTTCTTCGAAAATTTTGCTGTGAGGTTTACGCCATCCTACAGCCTCTGAAACCAGAACTGCGTTAAAGAACTGGTTTATTTCCAGCTTTCTGAGGGCCGCGTAAATTACTGGCGCGTATGTAAAGTTTGAAACTAAGCCTAACTTGTAGTTTGTTGAGAATTGTTTTAGCATGTTTTTTACGCATGGTCTAAGTTCAAGCGAGTTTAGGTAATCTTCAAAGAAGACGTTTACGGCTATTTTTATTCGCGGGTCTTCTGGGCGTGTTTTGAATCCTAAAGCGTTTAACGCTTCGGAAATCCAAACGGCGTTGGTTACTTCGACAAGCTTCTTGTAGCGGATAACCCTATATTTCTCATGGGCGTTGCTGTATGCTTCCAAAAAGTTTTCAGCACTCACGTCGAAGCCTGCTTCCAAAATAGCCTTATACAAGCTTCTTTTCGAATCTTCTAAGCTGTAGTTTTTAACGTTTGTTAAGGTGCCGATGAAGTCGAAAATTATAGCCTTTATGGCTGACACGATGCGTATTCTTCCCTTTTTCGTTATTACTGATCTTTTTTTGGAATGTTTATTTTCAAATAATAAGATTTACGTATATGTCCACTAATTCGATACATTGAGAATCCTATGTCTTTCAGAGACTATCTTCACGAGAAAGCGGAAGAGTCAAGGCATAATGAAATGATATCCTATCTTATGTTCATAGCGGGTGCCATATTTTTCGTGGGCGGCACACTTGAAACTTTAAGCTTAGCCGCAAAGCCGGAATGGTTTCTTTTTATTCCATATCATATAGAGCCTCATGCTGGAGCTGTTTTAGGTTTGTCTCTGATTATTAGTGGTCTTTGTTTGATAGTTTTTGGTTTGGCTGCTGGGATAAACTATTCTAGGGATAGAAGCTGGTATATGCAGGAATTGCGTAAAGCAAACTCTATAGAAGAGTTAATGATGAGCAAGAGAACAACAGTGAAGAAACAAGGGAAAAAGAAATTTAGAGAAATTAAAAATAAAACTTAAACTTTTGGCATTCGCCAAGATGCTTAATGCATTTCAGTTTTTCCTAGGGCAATTAATAAATATCCAATTTTCTGACTAAAGGAAACAAAACGGGAGAGAAGCTCTGTGGAAACCGCTGTCCTCTTAATACTCACCCTTATGGGTCTATGTATAATCCTTGTGCCAGTTACCGCGTATTTTCTAGGCAGCTGGTATGCCTACTGGAGCCACGCACTACTGGCTATAATCTTTGCTGTTTTAGCCGTTCTTTTGAGGACACGTTTTTATTGGGAGGAAGACTAGTTTGGCACCACCTGAAGCGACTCCAGAACTCGCTATCGGCGTAGTGGCTGCCATAGTGGCTTTTTTGGCTGTAAGCATTTTCCTCGGCTTGCTTTTTAGGAAGAAGACGCGAACTTTTGAAGAGTGGCTCGTGGGACATGGGGATATTGGCCCGTTGGTAACTGGTTTTGCTCTTATTGCTTCTTATTTGAGTGGTTGGGCGATTTTTGGAAATGCTGGTTTAAGCTATACTTATGGTTGGGCGGGCAGCTGGCTTATTGGCACGATTTGCATCATGGGCATTACGTTGTGTTTGGTTCTTGGCTATAGAATGCGAAGATATGTTAAGCTGGGGGCGCGGACAGTTCCAGAAATGTTGAAGGTAAGGTTTGAAAGCAAGGCTTTGCAGGCTTTGGCTGGCTTAGCCATGATTGTTCTGCTTATAGTTTATTCTGTTGGACAGTACAAGGCGATGGCAACCGTCTGGACATTAACAACAAATACACCTTTTCAGTGGAGCTTAATAGCTACGGCAGTTCTTGTTCTGCTTTACATAGCAGTAGGCGGGTACACTGGAACCCAGTGGGTCTCATGCTTCCAAGGAATTCTTTTAACAGCGGTTGGATGGACTTTAGGCGTTTTAGCGCTTATGTGGGCTGGCGGTCCCGCTGCCATTGCAGAAAGAATTAAGACACAAACTTTTACAGCTCCAGGCGGCACTCCGACCAGCATACCTTTAGATAGCTATATTCTGCCTTTACCGCCTCCAGAAGGTTTGGCTTTTGCGGGTGTGGATTGGACTGGTGTTACAGCAGCAATTTTCATGTTCCTTTTTATGGCAACTGGTTTCCCCCATAACATAGCAAGGTTTTTGGGCGCGCGAAAAGTCACTAAGCGAGAATATTGGGTTATGCTCCTGATAGTGCTCATGGGCGGCTTAGCTCCCTTGTGGATTGGAGTTGTTGGGTTTGCTGGCAGAGCAGTTTGGGGAGACGTGCTGATGACAGATGCTTATAAGCCTATGTATGGAGATGCTGTAGGAACCCTTGTCAGTATAAGTGTTGGAGGAATCCCCCTTGCATCCTTGTTTGCTGCAAGTGTTTTCGCTGCGTCTGTCGCTACGTTAGCTGGCATGGTTATGATTATGGCAACCAACATAACAAGAGATTTTATCCACAATGTGAAGCCTACGATATCCCACAAGAAACTGTTGTGGCTTACAAGGTTAATGCTTATTCCGTTTATTGCCATACCATTGTGGTGGACTTTAACCTCTCCGCCACCAGTGCTTTCGGAACTTATGGCTGGCTCAGCAGTAGCTCAAGCTGGAATATTCTTTTTCGTTGTAGGTGTTTCTATGTATTGGCGGAGAGCCACAAAATGGGGGGCTATTGCCGCAATAATTTACGGTTTAATTCTCACTGTTTTGCATCCTAAAGCCTATGGAAAACTGTTAGGGCTTTACCATTGGGGTTACTGGGCGCTACTGCTAATGTTCGGTTCAGCCACGGTTTATTTCCTTGTCAGCTTGGCAACAAAACCGCTTGATGAAGAGAAGCTTGAAAAGATGTTCCCAAAACACAAAACAAATTAAACTCCTACTCAAAGTTTAGCGGCTATGCTCTCCACTTTTTTAGCGAAAACCGTTTCCAAAAGCTTATCAACATTTCCTATGGCGTCTTCAATCTTATTATCGAAAGGTATTTCACCTAAAAAGGGCAAACCAAGGTTTTTCACTTGAGTTTGAATGAATTTGGAGTCATCCATCTTCATGTTTTCCACAATACCAACAATTGGAATCTCTAATCCTCTTAGCAAACTCACAAGTTTCCTAACGGTTTCAAAAGCCAACCGCGAAGGAGTGGTAATTACTAAAAATTTTACGTTCTTAACCAGTCTAAGCAAATCTAATGTGGCGTCGCCAATACCTGGAGGCATATCTACAACCAAAAAATCTAGTTTTTCCCACCTTGTTATCGCCAAAAGCTCTATAAGCGCGTTTGAAACGTCTGCACCCCGCAAAGGCGTGACTTGGTTGCCAGAATAATACACTATTGACATGTATTTTAAGCCGTAAACTTCGGGGGGAATTATTCCTTTTTCTTCTTTTGGCTGCATTTCCTGAACCCCTAAAATAAGATGCGTAGATGGACTTGTAAAATCTAGGTCGAACAGACCAGTTTTGCAGCCTTTTTTAGCTAAGGTTAAGGCAAGCGTTGACGCCACTAGGCTTTTTCCCACCCCGCCCTTGCCGCTGGAAACAGCAACAATGTTTTCTATGTTCTTTAATCTTTCATTCACCACAGAGATTCGCGGGTCAACCATGCTATTTCACTCCTTTTATACTCTCAAGCCATACGCCCCTTCCCTCCAGTACTTCAAAGTCTGGACTATCGCATTTTGGACAATGCACGTACGTGTGGACGATTTCTGGAATAAAATGTATGGCTTCAGCCGTTTTTTCATCAAGTTTTTCCTTGTTAAAAATCCATTCGTGACCGCAAACTCTACACTTCAGTCTTGCTTCAGCCTTTTCTATACTAAACTTTGTTTTTTCAAATTTTTCCGTTTTAAGTTGTGACAAGGCATATTCAAGGATGTCAATCTCCACCTGCTGAAGCTCACCCACCTTAACTTTTACCTCTGTAACTTCCCTAATCCCTTCTTTTTCAGCTATTTGAGAGACAGCCGAAATCACCGCTTCTGCTAACGCCCATTCATGCATTTTAACAGCTCCTATGCTAATTTTTTAGCGCTTTTTCAACCTCTTCTCTTATTATGTAACCTCCAATATGAAGTATTGGTTCTTTTGTTTCTGGATCTACGTTCATGGTTGCTGTGCAAGGGTAGCTGTGATGAGCCTTGGCTATGGCGTCGTATAGAATTTCTTTTTCTGTTTTGACGCCTACTAGTTTTTTGGCTATGTACCATGTGGAACCACATGGAGCACTACGCCTAACAACCGTGGAATTTATAATAGTGCAGTCACCTCTTTTAGTGGTTGAAATTTCTAGGGAAGGTCTGCCTACTTTAAGCTCGTTTACAAATCTTGAAATAGTTGGCGAGTTTTCTTTCGGCTCTAAGGAACAGAAGGGTTTTGGAAACGCGTTTTCCAATGCTAGTTCGCGGCATTTTTCTTCCAGCTGTTTTCTTAAGCCAGAAGGAACTTCGTTGAAGTCTTCTATTGGCACAATTAACCCTCTTATTCCAGCTTTTTGTATGCAGTTTGGAAGTTCAAGTAGCAAGTCTTTATGTAGTCCGGAGGAGATGCATAAGTCTGCTTTCGGAATTTTTTTAGGCATGTATTTTTCTGGGTTGTCGATGAAGGCTGGCAGTCTTGACGGGTCTGGCAGTTCTATGGCGGCTCTGACGTTGCGAACAAAACTGTAAACATTGTATTTGCACGAGTCGCAGTACAAACCGCAAGATTTGCAGAAGCTTGGGTCGTTTATTAGGTTTCTTATTACGCGTTCTGCAAACTCTCCGCTGTAGATAAACACTAGAGTCAAGATGTCTTTGTTTTTGGGTTTTTCCAGCTTCTCTCCAAGCTCGCTTCTTACGTGCTCCTTATGCTCTTCAGGTATGAGACTCATACGAGCTTTCATCTTCCCAACAAATTTTACACTTTTAATTTTTCAAGTATTATGGCGGGACATATTTTCTTCACACCCTCAATTGTCCCTATCTTCTCTGAAATAATCTTTGACAATTCCTTTCCGTCCCTAGTCCATATTTCCGTCATTATCATATGATCGCCTGTAGAGGTTGCCACATATCTGGTTTCTGGTATTTCACAAAGTTTCTGTGCAACTTCCAAAAGCTTTGGAGGGTCTACATCCACGCCTATTATGGCTACTGTGTTAAACCCTATTTTTGAAGGTTCAATGGCTACGGTAAACTTTCTTATTACGCCCTTTTGTTTTAGGGCTGCCACTCTTTTTCTAACTGTAGACTCGTTAAGTTTTAGTCTTCGAGCTATTTCAGTGTAGGGAAGACTAGCATCCTTTTCAAGGAGTTGAAGAATTTCCATGTCCAACTTGTCAATCATCCTAGTGTTCCTCGATTAATCCGATTCTCATACGTTTTCATCAAAATTTCATCCGATTTTCGTGCATAATCTTTTTAAGTTCGGACAAACTTATAAGTTTATCGTAAAATTTAGTAACAAAACAGGAATATGAGGTGATTATATGAGAAAAATGACCGAAGAAAATTTGAAAAATGCCTTTGCAGGTGAAAGCCAAGCACACATGCGCTATCTAATTTTCGCAAAAAAGGCGGAAGAAGAAGGCTTTCCAAACATTGCTAGGCTTTTCAGAGCCATAGCCTACGCAGAGCAAGTTCACGCTGCAAACCATTATAACGTGTTGGGCATGATCCGCAATACCGCAGAAAATCTGCAAGCAGCCATTAACGGAGAAACCTACGAAGTAAATGAAATGTATCCTTCCTTTAACATCGTGGCTAAACTTCAAGAAGAAAAAGGTGCTGAAAGAACAACTAGCTGGGCGCTTCAAGCAGAGAAAGTTCACGCTGGCATCTATCAGAAGGCGAAGCAAGCTGTAGAAAGTGACAAGGACGTAAAGATTGGAGATATTTACATCTGCGATTCGTGCGGTTACACCGTGGAAGGAGAAGCCCCAGCGCGATGTCCGGTATGCGGGGCTCCTAAAGAAAAATTCAGAAAATTCTAAGTGTGGAGGTGGAAAAATGCAAAAATGGAAATGCACAGTTTGCGGTTTCATTTTCGATGGCGATGCTGCACCAGAGAAGTGTCCCAATTGTGGCGCACCAAAAGAGAAATTCGAAAAACTATCGGATGAAAAGGCACAACTCATTGAACGGTCTAGATTATCTAATGCTCTCCATGTCAAGCTGATAACCCTATTAACGGAAGTTTCTGAAATAGCTGACAAAGGCGTAAAAGACAATTTGGACCCTAGATGCCGTGAAATATTCGCTCAGGCAAAAGAAATGGCTGATCTTATCGCACAACGGAGCAGAACAGAAATTCAATCTCACATTGGCAAGGGAAAATGGGGATAAAAACCAAAATGCGTGATTAAAATTTTGAGAATGGTTCCTCTGCAGAGCCCACAGCGTATGCCTAGACCTACCACCAGAATTTTTCAACTAACACTAGAAAACTTTCCCGTAGGAAAACTCTTTGAAAAGGCAGGAGTTAAGACAAGATACAACATCGAAACCGAACAATAGGTTTGTTATGTCAGCCTGGAAATGGACAAGTTTTTGTTGGACAGCCGCCAGCATATTCTGATTCTGCAGAAACAAAACTTTTCTCTTTTGTTTTAACCTCTCCTATGTATAAAACTTGTTCGGGTTTGCTTCCATATCGAAAGACAGTAATGCCTTTACATTTCAGTTTCCATGCCAGCTCGAAAACCCTTCTCACATCTTCCACAGTTGCTTCATTCGGCATATTCACAGTTTTGGAAACAGCATTATCCGTATACTTTTGAAAAGCGGCTTGCATTCGCACATGCCATTCAGGCGCAATGTCAAGCGCAGTAACAAAAATCTTCTTAACATCTTCTGGCACACCGTCAATCTTTTGAACAGAGCCTGTCTTGGCTATTTCTTCCAGAAGCTTTGCACTGTAAAATCCTCTCTCTTTTGCTGTCCTCTCAAAAAGCGGATTTGTCTCGAAAAGTCTTGTCCCGCCCAACACATTTCTTATAAAGGAAATTGCGAAAATTGGCTCAATCCCCGAAGAGCAGCCTGCGATTATGCTGATGCTTCCTGTAGGCGCTATAGTGGTTACCGTTGCATTTCGCATGGCGCTATGCTTGTCTTTCCATATACTCTTTTCAAAGTTTGGGAAAGACCCTCGCTTTTCTCCCATTTCTGCAGATTTTTTGCGTGCTTCTTCGCTAATAAAGCGCATAATTTTTTCAGCTAGTTGTAGAGCTTCTGTGGAATCGTAGCGGATTCTAAGTTTTATGAGCATGTCTGCAAATCCCATAACGCCTAAACCTATTTTTCTGTTGGCTTTCGTCATCTCCTCTATCTCTTTCAACGGATACCTATTTTCATCAATAACATTGTCAAGAAAGTGAACCGCATTCCTAACAGTTTCCCGTAGCTTATTCCAGTTTATCTTTCCATTTTCAACCATTCTTGAAAGGTTAATAGAACCTAAATTGCAAGACTCATAAGGCAAAAGCGGCTGCTCACCGCAGTTATGTACATAGAAGCCATCGGCATCAAAAGCGTTTTTTCCAGGGATTTTAACATCAAAAACTTGTTCTTGACCGTGGAAAACAATTTCTTTCACAGTGGCTATGA
>PIXZ01000023.1 GCA_003601605.1 Candidatus Bathyarchaeota archaeon | reverse complement strand
CTCTTCATTAAATGCTGGAACAACAAAAGAAATCATGGGATAACGCAAACTCTTTGCCTTTTTGTTTTCTATTTTAGCGATGGTGGCGGCTACAGCCCAAGCTCCAGCAACTCCTATGGAAAGAAAAGTGTACCATCCATAAAAGAATTGGACAAAAGCGTACCAAAGCCAGTTTGGCTGTTGGAATGGCAAAGAATATCCGAAAACTTGGGCTATAAGCCAGTTAGCCAGCGATGGGAAGAATCGCCATGAGACATATGCCATGAAGACAGGTATTAAGAAAAGCAGGTAATATATCCGTTTAGAATTCTCTGTTTTAGACTGTTTTATAGGCAATTAGATGCACCTTACTAGGCAAAGTGGCGAAAGCTTTCCCCTATCTCTTCATGAATAACCATGCATTTTGGAAATAAAGCAAGTATTCCCTAGAAGACAATATTCTAGCAACGAAGTATGCGCCCAAAATTTACGGCTAATAATTATTAGTGAAAAGAAAGCCATAAATAACAAGGTTTAAACGAAATATAAAACTCTGGGGCAAGTTTCCTCATGGAAGATTTATCGCGGTATTACACCTTACTTAGAGACCCAGCGCGAAGAAAAATAATAGAGATTTTGGGCACGCAAGAGAAAATTGGGTTTAAAGAGTTGAAAGAGGCTTTAGGACTGGGCGTAGGTACAGTTTACTATCACTTGGACATGCTTTCAGATTTTATTTCGCAAGACAAGCAGCGCAAGTATAGGCTGAATGACCGTGGACACGCCTTATATAGAATTTTGAAAGATGGAAGTGTTCCAGCATCGCTGGAGATAAGCGAAACTTTTAGCCACCGTTTTGCCAGATGGGTTTTCCTTTCACCTCTTTTTGCGAAAACTGTTAAACCTTTAAGGCTTTTACCCGCCGCAATAGCAGTTTTACTTATAGGCGGTTTTGGCTCCGCGTATGCAGGGCTTGATTCCGCTTTGTTCTTTTATTTTCCCTACTCCGTCTATAGTTTCACAACTCTCATAGCCCTATACATTTTCAACTGGATAGGCTTGTTCCTGTTCGCCGAAGTTTTCGCTTACCTGCTTTACAAGCGGATTGGAAATGACCTGCAACTTTTTACTTGTCTGGGTTTGGCATCCTTTCCCATGGCAGTTTTTCCATACCTCTACCTTTTCCTTTCACAAACCATATCACAATATGTCATGTTTGTCTTTCAGATTTGGAGCTTGCTGCTGGTTTCTGCAGCCTTCTGCTTTGGGAAAGGTGTAAGGCTTGACAAAGCTATAGTCATAAGCCTCACAGCCATCTACCTTAACATAGCAATACTCTTTATTCTGGGGCGTCTGGCATAAAGTTCCACATAAAGTTCGAGGTTTCTAGAACCTTTATTTGGCAATATTCGGGTTTTTTCGAAACGATTTCCTTAATAAGCCTTTTTACACATGTATTTTCGGTGAAAAAACGTGAAAATTGGAAAAAACCAAATATTCGCTTTGACCTTAACACTGCTTCTAACACTGCCAGCCATCGCAACAGCAGCAAATCCAGCGGTAAACGCTGAAGAACCAGAAGAACTACCCGTAGAACATGGACCGTGGGGCATATGGTATAAGTTTGAGACGCCTTTGATAACGCTGATTTTCCCAGCAGGTGGAAAGAAGCCTATGTTCTTATGGTGGTACACCAACGATTCAAACGAAATATATGTGGTGAAATTCAAAGGAGTAATAGAATACTTAGCATTTGACCTGCCATACTATGATAGACGCTATCCCGCAGATAATTTAACAATACAAGAAGTAATACAAGAAAAATACATCGAACCAAAATTAAGCGGTTTAGACCAGCAAGAACATAATCAGATTAGAAACAATTTCCTTTGGTGGCTTATCCGTCTTCATCGACCATATCTACCCTTCAGCGCCTGCACATGGAAACTTTCACCTCCAGAACTTGTATCGAAAGGCGATGTTTCCTATTGGTCGTTCAACTTTACACTGAAACAAGTGCCTTTGTGGAGACCTGGATTTAAATTCGCTGAAGATAACATAGAAATTAGATGCAGATTCTATAATACAACAACTACGGAAATAATTGATAATGACCACAATTATACGGTGGCTGCTGGACAACTAAAATTCGACTTTGTTGTGAGCAATTGGCGATGGAACATAGATAAAATCCAAAATTTTGTAGATTGGTTAAAACAGAGCCATCCAGAACTGAATGTTACAATACCCACGTACAAAACAGGCTTAGCCCTATGGATAAACATGGCTTCAATAAAACTTGAAGACATAACTACAGCAGAAAACGAAATTCAAAACCAACAAGAAACCGTTGAAACAGTATCTCAAATGAAAGCCGCAACACTAAACGGTCAATACTATTCAGTCAGCGCCAACGAAACTAAAAAAGGACAATATGAAAGACAACTGCAATTAACCAACAGATTCAGAAAACGGGCAAGAATCCAGTTTACCAGAAGAGAAGCTACCTTTGCAGGCTTTCTCGAATTTGTTCCGTGGGCAAGACTCCTATACGAAAATGGAACCACCTATGACTATGTGAATGTTACCGCTTCTTATATCGCTGCAGGCGCCCATCTTAGACTGTTCTTATGCTATCCGTACTTCGGCAACTACACACTAGAACACGACCCCACCATAGGTCTTGACATGGCTCCAACCATCCCAACCCTAATACCACCAATAATGCTAGCCATCCTCATCGGAGCAACAATAGCCATAGCCATCGCAGTAGCTGCTGTTAAAATAAAGAAGAAGCCAGTAAACATAATAAACATGCAATAAATTTCCTCCCTTTTCTTTATTTTGTTGTGGGATGTATCATGTTGAGAAATAAAAGTTTATATGGAGTATTGCTATACAATATTGGAGGAGCCTAGAAGACATGAGTTCAAAAATGAAAAGCGAAGAAATCCGCTGGCAAGTCATTAAAGCCATGCTAGACGAGTTTCCAACCCTAAAAGAAAGAGTTAAAAGCTATCTGAAAGAGTAGAAAGCGGAAGATTAAAAGTTTTAAATTTTAGTTTTTTCTGAGAAGGTGCGGTGGAGGAATTTTCACGTTATTTTTAGGGTTATCATCTTCCGTTTTAAGAAGCTCTGTAATTTCACGGTAACGTTGAAGAAAATCTAACCCTTTATCCGCAGTCTTGTATATCTCCTTACCATTCTCTAAAATTTTCTCTATTAAATTAATTTTTAGCATGAACTTCAAATAATCGTTAAGCTGAGTAAAACTTAGATTCGCCCTATACATAATCTGGGTCTTCAAAACACCGTCTTTTGCAATTTCCAAAATCTCCGAAATTATGTGAAGTTTATCTCTTCTCTTGGAAGAGGGGTTAGGCCCCCAAGGGTTCATTTTTACTCCTTTTCCAGAACTTTTCTATAAGGGAAAATGCTTTGGCACATTTTAAGTAGTGTTTCGCACGTCTAACTATTCCAAATATCGAAATATTCTCTAGAACAAACTTCTAGAACCTTAATCTAAAGAAGAATTTATCTTTAAAGCACAAGATAAGTCAAAACGGTGAAAAAATGGTAGTAGGCCTAATCTCGGATACCCATGACAACCTTCCCATGATAGAAAAAGCTGTGGAAAAACTGAACAACGAAAAAGTT
This sequence comes from Candidatus Bathyarchaeota archaeon, assembly GCA_003601605.1. Classification (GTDB taxonomy): domain Archaea; phylum Thermoproteota; class Bathyarchaeia; order Bathyarchaeales; family Bathycorpusculaceae; genus PIXZ01. Next base: position 10,864 of record PIXZ01000023.1, on the reverse strand, counting down.
GAGCTTGTACTCCACGCTGGAGATTACATAGCACCCTTCACGATTTCAAAATTTCAAAAACTAGAAGCAAAGCTCATCGGAGTTTTCGGCAACAACGACGGAGACCACGAATTACTAAAGAAAAAATTCAACGAAAACGAGAATCTAGAACTGCGGGGGAACTTTGCCAAAGTAGAAGTTGACGGCTTAAAAATCTGTTTACTTCACGGAAGCGAAGAAGAATTATTGAAGACTTTAATCGAAAGCCAAAGCTTCGACGTTATTGTTCACGGGCACACCCATAAGGCAGAAGTTTACCACAAAGGCAAAACATTAATCGTGAATCCAGGCGAAGTATGCGGATATTTAAGTGGCAAAGCAACTGTAGCGTTGCTTGACACTGTTAAAAAAGAGGCTAAAATAATTCAGCTCTAAAACGTCATTTAGAGGAAACATAAAATTCCCTTAAGTCTCTGACCATACATTGCCAAAATTCAAAAAAGTAGGTATAACTATTTGTTTTTGTTGTATGGCTGTCTTTTCTGGTTTGCAATTATAAACAGTTCTTTCAGTTCTTGGTCTTTCGCTCCATTCCGCAAAGGCGTCAGAACATCTACCAGATTATCGTTTCTCATAAGGCACGGTTTAAGTTTTCCATCGCTTGTAACCCTTAAACGCGTACAATGCATACAAAACTCTGTGTTCTCTGTCGGATGAACCACTTCAACTGTTACGTCTGGAAGATGGTATATAGGACGGTTTTGCATAAACTTTCTTGTTTCAACTTTCAAGGCTTTTTGTTGTAAACTCTTTTCATACTCATCTAGCGACTTATAGTGATTAGAGTAATAGGTCTCGCTAATGTTTATGGGTTCAAGCTCAATAAGCTGCAAAATGGTTCCAGTTTCCCTAGCAAAATTAATCATGGCTGAAACAGCGTCTTCATTAACGTTTTTCAAAATCAGCATATTAAGTTTAACAGGATAAAAACCAGCAGAAACAGCCGCCTTCACGCCTTCTAACACGTCATCTAAACGGTTACCCGTTAGCTTCCGATAAACTTCCTCATCCAAGGTTGGAAGATTAATGTTTACCCGTTTCAATCCACTCGCACATAATTCCTCAGCCAACGGAGCAAGTAGCGTTCCATTTGTTGTCATGGAAAGGTCTTTTAAGCCGTTTATAGCGGAGATGCCTTTAACTATTTCCACTATGTCTTTTCGCATTAGAGGCTCTCCGCCAGTAAGCTTCACTTTTGAGATGCCAAGTTCCACGGCTATTCTGACAATACGCACAATTTCTTCCACACTCATTTCGGCCGTAGAGTTTTCCGCAAAAATTTCGCCTTCCCTGTGGCAGTATTGGCAGCGCAGATTACAGCGTTTGGTTAAGGCTACACGCAAGTTGAGAAGGGGACGACCATAGCTGTCTATCAGCACCATCGTTATTCCCGCGCATGCTTAACGATGTGAGCAGCTTCCGGCAATATAAGCTTTTCAAAACAAAGCCTCACAGAGTTAGGTGAACCCGGGATGCAGAAGAAAACTTTGCCTTTCGCCACACCAGCTAGGGCGCGGGACAAAACAGCGGCTGAACCAATCTCGTCAAAGCTTAGACGCCTAAAAATTTCTCCAAAGCCGGGCAACGTTTTCTCTAGAAAAGGGGAAACAGTTTCTATGGTGACATCGGAAGACGCTATACCTGTTCCGCCACAAAACACTGCAACATCTATCTCTGGCGATGCCAAAACTTCTCGCACACACTTCTCAATCAAACTTTTATCGTCTGGAACAAGCCTTCTCAAAACTATTTCATGCCCAGCCTTTTTCAAAAAAGATTCAATTAAATCGCCTGAAACATCCTCTATGGGCTGGTCTTTTCTAATTTTTTGGTAGCGGGAAGTGCTGCACACGTAAATGCTGAACTTCAATTTTGCAGGTGCTTCAGCCTTATGCTTTTTTGTGGTTTCGCTCACTACAATTCCTTCTTTATTTTCTTAACAACGCGAATATTTTCAATGAAAGTGGTAGGATATTGTCCTTTCGCATCTTTCTCATATTGTTTCACCATGTCCCAAATTGTTAGAAGACTCACAGCAGTTGCCACCAATGCTTCCATTTCAACACCAGTTTGCGCTCTTGTTCTCACAGTGGAGGTAACCTTAACCGTGGAATCATCTACAATTTCTGCATTCACTTCAACATTTGTTAAAGGCAATGGATGGCAAAGGGGAATCAGACTACTAGTATTTTTTGCCGCTAAAATTCCCGCAAGTTTCGCTGTGTATAACGGGTCCCCTTTAGCGATTTTTCCACTGCGGATAAGGCGAACTGTTTCAGCCTTCAATTTGATAGTTCCAGTGGCAGTGGCTTCACGGTAAACTTTTGGCTTACGAGAAACGTCAACCATCGCCATATGCTCTTCACTCTTCTTTAGTTTTAAAATTGGAGAGAGAAAGCTGTTTCTTTTCACCACAGTTTTCAACTTTTTTAGGCGTCATTTCAGTGCCACCAGAAAGAATTTTTAAGCTTTCTTCCTGAAGCTCTCTCATAATCTTTTTCATTTCGCTAACATTTTTTTCCAAACCCACTAATGCAGCTCTAAACTCGTCAATGCGGCTTAAAACGTATTTTATAAGGGGTTCCACATCTTCCTTCGCTTTTATGTTTATAACAGCTCCCTTTGTTTCAGAAGCTCTCTTAAAATTCAGTATGGCGTCAATAAGAGGAGAAGGATTATCTCTAACTTCTCGCATTAAAAATAGAAAATCCGACCCGTCAGTCAAGGCTTTTCTTAACTGTTCAAAGGCTAGACGGGAATTTGCAGAGGGGTCTGGAGTATGCTGGATAAGAATGTCTTTAAAATTGGTAAGTGCTTGCGTGAAATTCTTCGCCATAATCTTAATAGTGTCAGCCTTTTCCGGCTTAAGAACAAGCATAAACTCTTCGCTGCTAATTGCCAAATCCTTCAACTGGTCAACATAAGCTTCGGTTTTTTGGAGCAGCTCTGAAGGTGGAAGTTTTTCAAAAATGACACCCTTAGCTATGTCGCTTGCAACTTTTTGTAAAAGCTCTTCAAATTCCCGTATTTTGTCATCCAGTTCTCCTTTTAACAAAAACTTCACCACAGATCGGTCTAAATTATTTTTATACAGCTATTTAACTGATTGCTATCGAAAAATTAGTATCCCTTTTACGTAAATGAAAAAAGTTTTTAACCTTAAATTCAACTATTTAGTTAGGGAAGGAGAATGAAAAGTTTATTTGTTCTAATTTGCGTTTTAGTGTTAACTTTCTCTATACTCGTAGAAACTTCTAACTTTCCAAGTGTAAACGCACAAGCTAGAAGCGACTTAGAAATCACATGGTACTCGGATATTTCACTCTGTTATTCTGCGTTAAAAAATCACACGGTGGACATCACGGGTTATCCTTTGACTTATGAACAGTTTGAAGATGCACAAGCAGACCCAGATGTCCAATTAGCCTCTTACGATGAGAACGGAATTTTTGAGTTTGCCATCAACAACAATTACAGCGCATCCGAGGATCCAAACGTGAGATCGCCGACAAACGAACTTAAAATAAGACAGGCTATCGCCCACCTAATCAATAAAACCTATATAATAGAGGAGATTCTGCCCAACTTTTTCGGCAATATCATAGATGTTCCAATTTCTAACGCTTTAAAAGGATGGTGGAACAACAGTGTAACCAAAAGCAACTATCCATATCCCTATGATCCTGACACTGCAGCAGCCTTGCTAGCGAGCTTAGGATTCAACGATACGGATGGAAACGGGTGGCTGAACTACCCTGACAGCTGGCCTGGCATTCACGGTGCAGACACAACGTCATATCCTCTAGAGGTTCTTTATACCCTATCGCATGAAGATAGAAAACTCGTAGGAGAATACATAGTTTATCAGTTAGAAAACACTTTGGCTTCGGCTAATTGGCCAGAAGAATATGTGGGAGGAGGTTTTAAATGTCATACAACCACCGATCCAATGATACAATGGATGATGATTTTGCATAGAACTTATCATATATATGTGAGCGGATGGTCTCTAAGCAGATTTCCTCCTACATATATGTATTATATGTTTCACAGCGATTTCTGGGATCCAGAGGGATCGAACTACGTGACAGGCAGGGAGTATCCGGATCTTGATGAGGAACTTGAAAAAGCATACTACGCACAAAATATTTCTTCAGCCATTTTTCATTGCAAAAATGCTCAATCATTGTTAGTTGAGAAATATTGTGTCTGCGTTTGGTTGTGGAATTATAGAAGCTTTAACGCGTACAGAAAGGAACTTGCGGGCGTTGTAAGCCACCAAGCATTAGGCTTAGACAACCAATATACATATTTAAACGCGTATCGAACAGACCACCCAGAAGACCCAATAAGACTTGGGCTAAATTTGATTCCGGAAAAATTGAATCCTCTTTATTCAATGTGGTTTGTTGAGTGGCAAACGCTAGATAAAATCTACCCAAATCTCATGAGTGTAAACCCTTACTCCTTGGAAATTGACCAACCATGGATTGCCCAAGACTGGGAAGTAGGCACATGGTTTGACCCACGCGAGGGGACAACCAAGACAAAAATTACTTTCTGGCTGAGAAAAGATGTGGGATGTGCAGAACCGCAAACTGGCAACATTGTAGATTACTTCACAGCGGATGACTTCGAATTTTCCCTGTGGTACATATACGCCTATGACGATGCATGGATATGGGACACTGTTATGGACGTAAATCACATCAAAATAATAAATGACTACCAAATTGAAGTTTATTTTGACTCAAACAGTTTATGGCAAATATACGATGTCAACAGTATGCCCCTCTTAGGCCCAAGAAAACTTTTAATAGACAAGTTATGTGAAGAAAACAGTGCAACATTTACAGGCGCAAACTTAACCAAAGTTCTTGGCTGCTTTGAATACCAATTTACCACAGACGATGTTGTTAGCGTAATAAATGTAACTGTAAACGGAATCCCGCTTAACGAAAATGAAGATTTCTACATAAGAGCGGGATATGACATTCAACAACACAACGTCTTTGTCAACCTTACCACATTCTCGCCTACAGATAACATAACAATATACTACTATAGGGCCATACCCAACGGTGCAGATGGCTTCTACCTCGGCGGCAACCTTGGCCTAGACTGGACAGACACCATGTATAGCTACGGTCCATACTATCCGATCTCCATAAACCCAACAGCAGGCGGCAAAGCAGTTCTCAAAAAGAATACAGGGTTCTTCCTCGAAACACCCTTACTAGGCGAGACTGACTGGCACTGGTACTGGGAAGGAACAACTAAACCACGCAGCGGCTACTTCAAGATCGATATCTACGACGTAGTCCGGGCAACAACCGCATACTGCTCACGAGGCAATGGTCTATACGATCTTAAATGGTTCCCTGGAGCGGATCTTGATGCCAGCGACTTAAGCCACATAGGCATATATGACTTGGTGACAATCACAGGAAAATACGCCCAAACTTTCGGAACACCACCGGATGCCTAGGAATTTCCCCATTTTTATAAACTTTCCCAACTTTCTATGAGTTCACGCAAAACTTCGGCTTTAGGTGAGCTCTCATTGATTCTGTATAAGCGAATTCTCCCGAAAGTTTTGTGCTGAAGAATTCCTTCTTCTTCCAAAGTTTTCAAGTGTTTATCTGTCGTTTTGTAGTTGATGCCTAGTCTGCGGGCAACCTCGGAAACGTTAAGTTCTCCCAGTTGGAAAAAAAGTTTCAGTATTTTCATCCTAAGTTTTGAAGAGAAAAATTCTTCCAAGTTCATAAATTTTCACGCTTTTTCCTTTTTTCTAAAAGAGAAGTTAATTCTTTCTCTAAATCCTCGGCTGGAACGTTTGGCAAATAAATCAGTGTTGACCTTCCATGCGCGTTAACATTGGAAACTTCAGTTTTAACAATGCCATAATTGGAAAAGGACCGTAGGTATTTCCAGAGCTGCGTGTGACTGTGAGGCTTAACATTGTATTCTTCGCATACTATTGCGTAGGCTTTTTCCGCTTCTGCAATTGAAGCGTAAGCTTTCTGGCTTTCTTTGAAAATTCGTGCTATGCCTAGCAGAAAGAGTTTTTCATGAAAGCCTAAGAATTTTAGTTCGTCTTTTCTAAGTGTCGGTATTATGCTTGAAACGGCTTTTCTAACACATTCGGGTGTAACCGTTTCTAATTCTTCAGCGTCCGCGTATTTTCCAGCTCGCCAAAGCAGTTCAATGCCAAAACGGGCGTTTCCTCCTTCTGTAAAGGCGAGTTCTGCTATGAGGCTTATGGTTTCTTCCTGCACCGTGAGAGGTTTGAAGGCGATGGCAACGCGGTCGTTGAGGATGTCTATGAGTTGTTGTTTTGAATATTTTTCCAAGCGTATGATGTTAGATTGTAGTGTGCTTCTTGTGCTTGCATCCAGTTTTTCGATTACTCTTAAATTTCTTAAAATGCAGATAAGGGATATTCTTTTGGGCTCATTTTGTCTTATCTCCTGCATTCGGGTAAGCTTATAAACCGCCTCTGAACCTTCTCTGTTCACGAGGCTTTCAAACTCGTCTAATGTTAAAATCACATAGGCGTTTTCTTCATCCAAAACTTGCAGTAGAATTGCTAAAAGCTCTTCTGCGGAGTATCCGCGTTTTGGAAAGTTTGGATGGAAAACGGAGACAACATGATGAAGTATGAGGAAGAGGCTTCCACGGTACTCTCGACAGTTAACATGCACGTAGCGCAAGTTTATTCTGCGTTTTGAAGCTTCGCGGGTTATGTCTGCACCGAAACGTTGAGAAAGAACGGTTTTGCCAGTGCCCACGTCTCCTGTGATTAAGACTCTTTGTGTCATTTTCTCTGGAAACTGGAGGATGAAGCTGAAAAACTCTTTTAGCAGGCGCAGTTCTTGATTTCTGTGGGGAAGTCTGTAGGGAATGTAGCTTATGTCAAGTTTTGATTCGTCCTTGAATACGCTTCTGTAACGGTGCATCAGAGTGTCCTCAAATAAATTATGTTTAACAGTTGTTATTCCTTTCCCTATTGGGAAGCATTTTCGAGTATAATGGGAACAAAAAGCTAATAAGCATAGCTTCATTCAAGTGTATGGCAAAATGATTCCAAAATATTTCTTCCTAACAAAAGGTGTCGGAAAGCACAAAGAGCAACTACAGTCTTTCGAGTTAGCCTTAAGAAGCGCTGGCATACACCACTGCAACATCGTAAACGTTTCAAGCATAATACCGCCAGGCTGCAAGCTCATCTCTCGAGAGAAGGGGTTGAAAATGTTAAGTCCAGGCGAGATAACCTTTGTTGTTCTGGCTAAGGCTGCTACTAACGAGCCCCACAGACTTATCGCTGCTTCAATCGGGGTTGCTATTCCCTCTGGCAAGGACAATTACGGCTATCTTTCAGAACATCATTCTTATGGGCAAACAGACGAGGTAGCAGGTGATTATGCTGAGGATTTGGCTGCCACTATGCTTGCTACAACCATGGGGATACCCTTTGACCCTGAAACCGCTTGGGACGAAAGGAAACAGCAGTTCAGAGCAAGCGGGCTGATAATAAAGACAACAAACATTACGCAGTCAGCCACGGGCGACAAAAAGGGTTTATGGACAACAGCCATTGCAGCGGCTGTCTTTGTCCCAGAAAAATGTTAGCCCAGTCTAGCCATTTTATCTTTAAATGTTCTTTTTTATTCCCAAAATAATATTAGTAGTTGTCAGAGTAAACGCTAGATTAGGTGTTTAAACCATTGCCTGAAAAACTTCAAACTCCTCTAATAATGGTGAACTTCAAAACTTATCTCGAAGCAACTGGAAGAAAAGCTGTGGAACTTGCAGAAAAAGCTGAAAAAGTAAACAAGGAAACAAACGTTGCAGTGGCGGTTGCTCCACAGTTTTCAGACATAGCCGCAGTTGCAAAAGCCGTTGAAATTCCAGTTTTCGCCCAGCATATCGACCCAATAACTGCTGGAAGCCACACGGGACACGTGCTTGCCGATTCTGTGAAAGAGGCTGGCGCCGTAGGAACATTGGTTAATCATTCTGAAAGGCAGCTTAAACTTTCAGAAATCAACAAAATAATAGAAATAGCCCGCGAAAAAGGTTTGGTTTCAGTTGTGTGTGCTAATAATCCACAAATAAGCACGGCAGTAGCAACCCTTAAACCAGACATAATTGCCATTGAGCCGCCTGAACTTATAGGAACTGGAATCCCAGTTTCAAAGGCGAAACCAGAAGTTGTTACAGACACGATTAGGCTTGTTAGAAAAGTCTACCCCACGGTGACTGTTCTTTGCGGGGCAGGTATAAGCCGTGGAGAAGATGTGGCTGCTGCTTTGAAGCTTGGAACTCAAGGCGTCTTGGTTGCAAGTGGTGTTGTAAAAGCGAAAAATCCATATAATGTTTTGTTAGAATTTGCACAAGAAGCCATAAAGGCGGGCGAGTTGAAAACTTGAAGGTTGAAGCTGAATGCGCCGCGTGCATCGTTAACAGAGCCGTAGCAGAAGCCATAGAAGCCACAACAAACCATGCACTGCGTTTCAGAGTCATGGTGGAACTTTTTCGACTGCTGAATAAGGAATTTAGGCCTACAGCGGTTCCAGCGGATTTGGGCACCAAAAGAGACCGTTTAATAAAGAGAATCACAGGCAACGAAGACCCGTATAAAAGAATAAAAAGTAAAGGCAACGAGAAAGCCTTGAAGCTTCTGCCCTACGCGAGGAAAATGGTTGAAGAAGGCTATACGCAGCAAGACCGTTTTAAAAGAGCATGTCTCTGCGCCATGGTTGGTAACATAATGGAGTTTGATATTCCCGGTCACAAGTTTACTTTTGGCAGTTTAAAGAAAAGTTTCCGGGATGCCGCAAAAGACTTGGTTATTGATGATACGCTTAAAGTTTACGAATTAGCCAAAAAAGCGTACAATATTCTTTATTTGACTGATAATGCTGGGGAGATAGTTTTTGACACGTTGCTTGTTGAACAGTTGAAGAACATGGGCTTAAAGGTTATTGTTGCTGTTAAGGGCGCGCCTATAATTAACGATGCTACGATGGAGGATGCGGAAGTTTCTGGGATGAGTAAAATTGCTGATAAAGTGATAACTACGGGAACCGACGCTGTGGGTTTAGCCTTGAAAGAGGTTTCGAAAGAATTTCTCGAAGTCTATGATTCCGTTGACATCGTTTTTGCCAAGGGAATGGGATATGCTGAAACCCTAACAGAATACAAGCTAAAAAAACCGCACATTCTGCTTTTTAGAACTAAATGTAATCCTGTTGCAAACTTTTTTGGCGTGCCTAGAGGAAAAAATGTTGCAAAGTTGATGTTGTAAATGAAGTTGCCAGCAATTAGGATAGATGAAAAGACCCTGGCATGTTTCGATGATGCGGTTAAGCAAGAGTGGATAGTAACAAACGGTTTGGGCGGTTACGCTTCTTCCACAATTTTAGGGTTAAACACGCGAAAATATCATGGACTACTCGTCGCTGCTCTCAACCCACCTGGAAACAGAACCGTCTGCCTCTCAAAACTGGACGAAGAAGTAACCATAGGAAATGAAAGCTACCCCCTTGGCGTAAACGAATTTCAAGATACCATTTTTCCAAGAGGATACATTTTTCTAAAAGAATTTTCACTCTCACCTTTCCCAAAGTATGTTTACCAAGTTAAAGACGTCAAAGTTGAAAAAACGGTTTTTATGCCTTACAAGAAAAACGTTGCCATAACCTTGTATAACATTTTTAACAAAGCTGGTTTAGATGTAAAATTTCGGGTATATCCCTTAATAAACTGGAGACACATTCATTCTGTAACAAATCGTTGGAAAACTCCTTTCGAATTTGTTCAAAAGCAAGAAGACAAAACAGTAGATGTTAGATTTGGCTTGACAAACCCCGTTTTACTGATGCAAGCCACAAACGGACGTTACAAAGCGGATGGACGATGGGTTGAAAAACTTTATTACCGTGAAGAAGCAAGGCGAAAGGAAAGCTGCCTAGACGATTGTTTTCAGCCAGGCTTCTTCGAATTTAACATAAAAACAAACAAAGAAGAAAATTTTGCAATAGCTGTGGTTGCAGACGAAAAAAAGGTTGAAGCACGAAAAGTTTTGAGCGAAATAGCTCTTTCCTTTTACGACATAGAAGCACTTTATGAAAACGAAATACGGCGCCGTGAACTATTTCTAGAGAAGTTTTACAGAGAACATGAAACAGTTTCTAGGGGCGACTGGCTTAGCTGGCTTGTTTTGGCTATGGACATGTTTATAGTTGAAGGAGCAGTCATAGGTGGTTATCACTGGTTTGAGGTTTGGGGAAGAGACACTTTTATTTCTCTCCCAGGTTTAATGCTTGTCACAGGCCGATTTGAAGACGCGAAAAAGGTTTTCCTAGCTTTTAAAGAAAAGTGCAAGAACGGGTTGATTCCGAACTTTCTTCCAGACCGGTCTGGGCAACCAGCTTACAATTCTGTTGACGCCACCTTATGGTTTGTGAACGCTGTTTTGCAGTATCTGAAATATACAGGGGATTTCAAGTTTATCCGTGAACACTTATGGGAAACCATGAAGACTGTTGTTGAAGAATATTTTGAAGGAACAATATTTAATATACGCGTAGACTCTGACAGGCTACTCTCCCACAGTGCTCAATTAACATGGATGGACACAGCCGTAAACGGGCAACCCGTAACTCCTAGAGCTGGTAAAGCTGTGGAGGTTCAAGCCTTATGGTATAATACTTTAAGAACTGTGGAGTTGCTCGCTGAAAAGTTTGGTGAAAAAAACTTTGCGGAGAAATATGCTACGATGGCTGATAAAGCTAAAAGAAGTTTTGTTGAGAAGTTCTGG
>PIXZ01000022.1 GCA_003601605.1 Candidatus Bathyarchaeota archaeon | reverse complement strand
CTTATACAAAGAAGGCGAAATCTACGAGCCTAAACTTATAGTGGTCGGCGAAGGCTGGGTTCTAAAGGCTTTAGATGAAAGCTTCTTAAACATGGAAGTTGGCAAAACCAGTTCAGTGGAAATACCGCCAGAAAAAGCTTTCGGAGAAAGAGACTCTGAAAAGGTTAAACGTGTCTCATTAAGGCATTTAACTTCTAAGGGAATAACGCCAAGCATCGGCATGCGAGTAGAACATGACGGTAAAATGGCTACTGTAAGAGCCATAGGCGCTGGAAGAGTTCTACTCGACTTCAATCCACCATTAGCTGGAAAAACCCTTGTCTACGAAGTTACAGTTCGAAAGAAACTTAAAACCGCGAAAGAAAAGATAGCCGCTCTCATACATCGGAGAATACCTGCGGTTGAAGCAGAGAAATTCGCATTTGCAACAAAACAGAAAACAGTAACCATAGAAATACCCGAAGAAGCCTTCTATCTTGAAGGAATTCAAGTAGCGAAAAGAGGCATCGCCTTAGACATACAACGTTTCTTCCCAAAAATCACTACAGTGAAATTCATCGAAACCTTCAAAGCTGAACCGAAGAAAAAGGAAAAAACAAAGGTGAAAGCTTAGCTTACTATATAACTCCTGTCTTTTCAGCCAGCCTCTCATAAGCTGCTCTGTCCAAATTTAACTTGTTAAGAATAGTATATCTTTCAGGTCTTAGGGTAGCAGCAACTTCCAACGCTTTCACCACATCGTCTCTTTTTAAGCCCAGCTCCTTGGCGTTTGTTGGCGCACCCAACTTCTTTAATGAGTCTCTGACGCGTTTCCAGTTCATTCTATGCAGGTGAGACATGAGTATGGTTCCTACACCACATTGTTCGCCGTGCAAAGCATGATTACGATTAATAATGTCAAGGGCGTGACTGAAAAGATGTTCCGAACCGCTGCAGGGGCGGCTGCTTCCAGCTATGCTCATGGAAACACCGCAGCTTATCAGCGCTTCTATTAAAACGCGTATTCCCTCTTCGTTGTCTGGTTTAATCAACTCAACATTTTGCATCACAAGCTTGGCGCTCATTAACGCCAAACTTGCAGCGTAGCTTCCATAATACTCGTTTTTCTCTTCATGCGCCAGCTTCCAGTCCTTCACGGCTGTCAGTTTTGAGATTACGTCTCCGCAACCGCTTATGGTGAAACGCCAAGGCGACTTCATTATTATGTCTGTATCTGCTATGATGGCTAAGGGGGACTGCGCCATCACCGAATAGGGCTTTTCAAAGCCTTTTATGGAAGAGAGGGGGCTTGAAATGCCGTCATGGGAAGCTGTTGTGGGAACGCTTATAAAGGGAATTTCTTGGTGGGCAGAGCTTAATTTTGCAACGTCGATTTTTGTTCCGCCACCAACCCCGAAAACAATCTGGGGCTTTAAACTTTTAATTTTCTCTTCTGCAGCCCGAACATTTTCAACAGTTGCAGCGTCCACGAGGAAAACGTCAACTTTCAAGCCTTCCTCTTCAAGAAGCGATTTGACGGTTTTTCCGGCTACCTCATAGGTTTTTGAACCCGCAATTATGAGCGCAGAGTTTGTAAACCCTAACCTTTTGGAGACTTCTGCCACCCGTTCTATTGTTCCTTCTCCAACAATAACTTCTCGTGGAAGCTGCATTCGATGGTGCTTTAGAGACAATTTAATCCCTTTTGTAGGCGTTCAAACCCTTATTTAGTCGGTGTTTCTTTTTTAAAAATGTTGTTTTCTTCTAGCTTTTTAGACCGCAATATTAATAAATTTCGTGTTTATGATTAGATGATGCTGCTTCCTAGCGAAGTAAATTCGCGATATATTATGGTTTTGGGAGAAAATGAAATTGGCAAACAAGGATTTAGTAAACCGATTAACGTTTAAAGGAACAACAACAATAGGCGTCGTTTGTAAAGACGGCGTCATACTAGCCTCAGACACCAGAGTAACCATGGGCTTCTATGTAGCCCACAAACACGGCAAAAAAATATACAAAATAGACGACCACCTAGGCATGACAATTGCGGGTTCAGTTGCAGACGCCCAGAGAACCGTAGACATACTAACAGCCAACGCTCAACTATACAAAATCAACATCGGCAGACCCTTACCAGTAAACTCTGCAGCCAGACTAGTGGCAAATCTTCTATTCTCTTCCAGATACGTGCCATTACTCACACAAGTCCTGATAGGCGGCGTAGACGACACCGGCCCCCACGTTTTCGCATTAGACCCCTTTGGAAGCTTAACAGAAGAAAAATGCGTTGCCACGGGCTCCGGTTCGCCCATTGCCTACGGAGTTTTAGAAGACAAGTATAAAGAAAATATTTCCGTCAACGAACTTCTGCCTACGATTGTAAAGGCTATAACTTCTGCTATGAAGAGAGACGCAGCCAGCGGCGACAGCTTTAACGTCGCCATAATCGATGGGAAAGGCTATAGAGAACTGTCTGAAGAGGAGAAAAAACAAGTTCTGGCATAATGAAGGAAGTTTAAAAGTGACACGAAACTCTGAGAAAGACAAGATCGAAATAAGCCATTACATCTTAGAGCATGTTCCAGAAGAGGCTGAAGTAACTAGAATAGAGTATGAAGGTTCAATGCTTGCCGTTTACGCAAAAAAGCCAGAAATACTTGTTGAACAGAGCAGCGTAATTGCAGACATTGTAGGTATAATAAGAAAAAGGATTGTTGTGCGCTCCGACCCTTCTGTGAGGCTTCCAGAAAAAGAGGCTGAAAAAATAACACGGGAGATAATTCCGCCGGAAGCAGAGGTTACAGACATAAATTTTGACCCAAGCCTCGGCGAAGTAATAATTGAAGCTAAAAAACCCGGGCTTGTAATAGGCAAAAATGGTGCTGTTTTACAGAAAATTATAAGAAAGACTAAGTGGCGCCCCCATGTTTTGCGAAGTCCGCCTTTAAAATCGAAAATAATTGCCCACATGAGACATTACCTTCATTCTGAAAGCAAAGAAAGAGAAAGAATACTTCGAACAATAGGTGAAAGAATTTTCAGACCAAAAATCTACGAAGTAGGCGACATCAGAATAACCGCCCTCGGAGGAGTTCAAGAGGTTGGAAGATCCGCCTTTCTTGTTCAAACAAGAGAAAGCAGCGTCCTACTGGACTGTGGCATTAATCCCGGCTCTACAAAACCCTTTGAGGCCTTTCCAAGACTTGACAACCCCATCTTCGAGCTTGACTCTTTAGACGCTGTTGTAATAAGCCATGCTCACCTCGACCACTGCGGATTAGTGCCGTTTCTCTACAAATATGGATATGACGGGCCAGTCTACTGTTCAGCTCCTACATCAAACCTTATGACGCTTCTTCAACTAGACTATTTGGATGTAGCTAGCAAGCAGGGAATAACACCGCCTTACGACCAAAAAGATGTTCGCGAATGCGTTTTACATACAATTCCCCTAAGATACGGGGTTGTAACTGACATTGCTCCGGATATTCGCTTAACACTGCATAATGCGGGACACATTTTAGGCTCTTCTATAATTCATTTGCATATAGGCGAAGGCTTACACAACATTGTTTACACTGGAGACTACAAGTATGCGAGAACCATGTTGTTAGAAGCAGCTGCTAGAGAGTTTCCAAGGGTTGAAACAGTAATAACGGAAAGCACCTATGGCGGAGCAGACGACATTATGCCCTCGCGGGTTGAAGCTGAAGAACGTTTGACAGCGATTATAAATGAAACTTTAGAGCGTAAAGGAAAAGTCTTAATTCCGGTGCCCGCCGTTGGTAGAGCGCAAGAAATCATGCTTGTTATTGACGGCTACATGCGGCGTGGACTAATGAAGGAAGCACCAGTATTTATTGAAGGAATGATTTCCGAAGCCACAGCAATCCACACGGCATATCCAGAATACTTGGGAAGGGAAGTCCGCCACAGCATACTATATGATGGAGTAAACCCCTTCAAATCGGATTACTTCACAATTGTAGAACATCCAAGTGTAAGACAGGACATAATAGACGGAGAACCATGTATTATAATGGCAACTTCTGGCATGCTTGAAGGCGGACCAGTAATCGAATACTTCAAAAGCTTAGCGGAAGACGAGAAAAACTCTCTAATCTTTGTCAGCTATCAGATTGAGGGAACCTTGGGCAGGAGAGTGCAGAAGGGCTTAACTGAAGCAACCATGATAAATAGTGAAGGCAAAATGGACGTTGTGAAAGTAAGGTTGCAGGTAAAGTCTGTTGAAGGCTTTTCCGGGCATTCCGATAGGCGACAAATCATCAACTATATTACTCATCTAAAACCTAGACCAGAAAAAGTGTTTGTGTGCCATGGAGAACGGGCAAAATGTTTTAGCTTAGCCAACACTATCCAAAGAAAATATGGAATTCAAACGTTTGTTCCAGCGGTTATGGAAACATTTAGGCTGCAGTAGGTATCGGCTCGTTAGCAACTGGTGTTTTCTCTCGCCAAATTTTTACAGAGGGTGGACATATCACCACGCGTTCTTCACCTAACCTTGCGATGTCTCCTCCCACAGATTCTGCAAACTCGCATAACTCGTTTACAGCCCGTTTAACATCTTCAATGCTTTTGCTAGCGAGAGGAGTTACCCGTAAAATCATAATATTTCCAGCTTTCACCTCATCTTTTACCAAATCTAAATCGGACAAATCTCGGAGAGGCATAGCTTTCAAATAGGTTTTGCCAGAAATACTTCTAACATCTTCCCGCCTTTGCTTCTTCGACTTGCGGAATATAGTGCCTAAACCCGGCAAGCTACTCCTCTCTAAATTTTATTTACCTTTCAATAGTTTAAGTGTTTCCTAATTCAGCGTCTGAATAATTAAGTGTCTTATGAATTCAAAATATAGATACATGGTTCACTCTCGTTTTCTCAGCAATACAGATGTTTCTCATATAATTGCATAAGACTTTTTAGAGACATATTCAAATATTGTAAGGTTTGAAAAATAAAAGGATGTATTATAAATGAAAATTGGAAATTACGAAGTTTTCGCGTTGTTTGCTTTGACGCTGCTTTTGGCATCTATACTATTGGTAGGCATAAATATTCCTACAGAGGCCACTGATTCTGAACCCATTTACCTCCACGGTCCGGCCCTTAACTCCATTCACATGCACTCCAATATTACACTCACACCTATTCACATGCACTTCACTGGACCCGAATTAGTCGACCCTATTTCTACGCCAGTATGTACCAGTTGGCATGAGCTCTACCCCGAATACAGTCAATCTTGGCATCTTACAGACTGGGAGGACCATGGTGACGGTTTGCTTAGCCCTTGTGACCAGATCAGCATGACAAACATAAATACTGAAAAGGTGGAATGGTATCATGTGGACAGGATTACTTACACACTCAATTTGTCGAGTATGGAGGAGCCGTCACTTCGAATGTTCGTTGAATTTAAGGGTCCTCCCGAAGTAGATCCTATATTAAATCCCGTGTGCACCTTTTGGCACGAGGTTTATCCAAATTATAGCAACGTTTATCACATCATTAATGCAAGTGGTCCTCTTGAACCTTGCACAACTATTTCACTAGAACAATGGATCAACGGTACATCCACTGGAAACATAACTATATGGCATGTTGACGGTGTGGCCACTGACATCATTTTAAGATGGAAGATGACAGAACCTATTGGCACATGGTGGCACGAGCTTTATCCTGAGTATAGTAAATGGTACAACCTTACCAGCTGGGAAGACAACAACGGCGACGGTTTTCCCACTCCCTGCGATCAGATTGACATGACTGAGAAAGAATCCGAAACCGAGATTTGGTATAATCTAGACAGAGCAACGATAACCATAAACGTTACTACGGTGGCTGAACCCATCCAGTGGATGATGCTTGAACTCAAAATTGAGGAGCTTGAGTATATGTTCTATTTCCTTCAGTATCCACTGTACAGCTTGTGGCATGAAGTATATCCAAACTATTGTAACGTTTATAATCTGACGTGGTGGGATCCTATGGAAACGGATAACTGCAACGGGGTGCTGGACCCTTGCGATTACATAGGGTTGCTGAACATGACAAGCGGCGAAGAACAACTCTATCACATTGAAGACATGAGTTACGATATCATTCTTAACAAGAAAATCACCAATCCGGTATGCACTATGTGGCATGAAATCTACCCTGAATATTGTAGAGAATACCATATACAAAGCTGGGAGGACAATGGTGACGGTTTGCTTAGCCCTTGCGACCAAATTACCATGGGCCTTATGCCAGAGGAGTTGACGGCAAAATACCATGTGGAAAACGTTAGCATAACCTTGAACCTTACATCTTGGACCGAACCTGTTAGCTTCATGCTCATTGAACCTGAAGCTCCCTTCGAAGCGATGTATTGGCCTAAGATAGACCCATATGGAGGTGTCTGGCATGAAGTTTACCCGAGCTTCTGCACAGAGTACCTTGTAACGGAATGGGAAGACAACTGCAACGGTGTGCTTAGCAGTTGCGATAACCTTACTCTTATGAACATGGAGGATGAAGTGATTACTTTTTGGCATGTTGAGGAAGTAGCTGTCGATATGGTTGTAACGAAAACGCCAATTCACGATGTAGCTGTCATCAACGTTTCTTCGCTGTATCCTCAGGTTGAACAGGGAGAAATAGATCCTATAAACGTAACCGTTGAAAATCAAGGTGATTATACAGAGAATGTGACTGTTTATGCTTTTTACAACGAAACTCTTGCTGCACCCCACCAGACTGTAACTCTAAATCCGGGAGAAAACGTGACCTTAACATTCAATTGGAATACAACAGGCATTACCCTTGGCAGTTACACGATAAGCGCCAACGCCACAATTACAATAGACGATGACCCAGAGGATAATGTATTCGTAGACGGTACACAGAAAGTGATACCGGAGTTTCCTTCAATTGTATTTTTGCCACTCCTCATGGCTCTCTCCTTGATAATCACGGCTTTCAAACGCAAGGAAAGAAAGCGATGAGTTTCCCCCCTTTTTATTCTTGATATTGTAAAGCTGGAAAAGGAAGGGTGTATGCTTTAGCGGAATTGTTCTAAAATCTTTTGGAACAATGTAGTATTGTCTTTGTCCCGGGAGGTTGTCTCAAAAATTCCAACCCCCTCATATTATTAGGTTCGACCTCTTCTGAAGGTGTCATCAAGATTTTACGGTGAGATTTGTGTCAATAGTTTTCAGTCTCTTTATCAGTCTCCATACCTTGTCGCCGACATAATGAACGTTTTTAACTACTACTCCCTTTCTGGCTTTATTAACTTCTTCCACATTCTTGAGGGCTTCACCTATCGCTATAGGTTTTCCATGCCTCTCATCCACAACGAGGACGAAATCATCCTCCTTAAAATATCCCTCAACCCGGACGATTCCCGGGGCCATGACGTTCGCCCCGTTGCATACGTGTGGAACAGCACCCATGTCGACAACGATTTTAGGTGCAAGGGCAAGGGCTTCGCTGAAAACCAGTGTTGGGAAAACATGCTCTCCAGAACTTGCCAGTAGCGGTTTACCGTTAATAAGGTAGATTTCAGCAAATTCTGTTTCTACAATTTCGATTTTAACCTTATCTTTCAAAATTTGCTTGAGATTAAGCTTTAATTTCCGCAATATTTTTTCCAGAAATTTTTTCGTTTCCTTTTCTTTCAGAAAATATCTTCTAACTTTTTTCGACATAAGATACGCACTCTTTTAGATAGCTTTAAATGTTATAAATTTAAGTATAAAAGACATAAAAGTATATTCGAGGGCTCAAAATGAGCGAAATGACAACAGAAATCCTTGAACAAAACTTGGGAAAAGTAGTTCTTGTCAGATTAAAGGGTGGAAAAAGCTTACGTGGTAGGCTGAAAGGGTTTGACCAACACCTTAACCTCGTTTTGGACGAGACAGAAGACACTACTAATGTGGAAAATGTGAAAAAGCTAGGATTGATAATTGTCCGCGGAGACAATGTAGTTCTTATTTCGCCGCCTCCAAGGTGAAACTAGTTGGGAAAGGGAACACCATCCTTCGGCAAACGCGCCGGAAAAACGCTTCACATACGATGTCGTAGATGTGGAAGAAGAGCCTACAATGTTTCAAAAAAGCGGTGTTCAGCCTGCGGGTATGGCGAAACATCCAGAATTAAAACTCATTCTTGGCGGACTAAAAATCTTCGCAGAGAAAGAGTTCGCTAAAATAATTGTTATTGAGAAAGCTGATAGTAGTTTTTATCAATTTTAACGTATATTAGAGGTCCTCTGCTTCGAGCTAGTTCTTTCGCCTTTCTCAAAGTGTTATTAACGACATTAATTATTTGTTCTTCCTTGCTGGCATGGTTTTTTCTGTTTTTGCCCAACTCCATTTTTAAAAGGTTTTCAGCAAGAATCGAGGTGCCGCAGATTTCGCCGTTCCTGATGAGGGTTGCTGTCACTACTTCTTGCATTTCTTGACGGTTCGAGAGCCTTCTCCAAACGGGTTCAGCCTTGTTTAGAATTTTTGTAACCTTGTCCCATCTTCGAGAGTAGCCATTACCTATTAGAAGTTTTACTCTTTCCTTCCATTTTCTGTACCATGTTTTTGCCCAAATCTCTAAGAATTCTTCCAGTTCGTTGGGGTTTTCGTTGAAGAGTTCTTCCAGTTTTTCCACGATATCGCATTCGTTGGCTTCTTTCCCGACTAGGTTCCAGTGGAATCTTAGATAGTTTGTTAGGTCTTGGCATGCTATTTGAAGCACTTTGCGGTCTGAACCGAAAAGGTCTAATGTAGCGTTTATGTCTTTCAGTTTATCTGACAACAGCATTTCTATGAAGTTCATTTGATACCCCGTCTGAAGCCTTCTCCATCCTAAATTAAAGGCTGATCCTTTAATTAAGCTTTATTTATGTTTGCTTCTATAATTGTCTTCACTAATTTTCAGCTATATTTCGGTTATAGAAATATTCTAGAAGCATTTTTTAAGGTCTATTCGACAAAATCTGGAAGCATACTAACGCTTTCAAGAATTAGGTCTGGATTTTCCCTTTTTAATTCTTCCAGAGAGAAAATACCAGATAAAACCGCAACCGTCTTGGTGCCAGCAGCTTTTCCAGCCCTTATGTCGGTTACAGAGTCACCTACAAATGCGCAGTGGCATGTCTGGACTCCCATTGCTTCCGAACATTTTACTAATGCTTTTGGTGATGGTTTAGGTTGGTTTGTGTCGAGAGCCGTTATAACAAACTGGAAGTATTTTGCTAGTCCAATTTTCTCCAATTCTTGGATAACTTTGCCTTTAGGGACGTGGCGCATAGTGATTATTGCTAATTTTGCTTTTTTAGAAAGTTTTTCTAGAGCTTCTGAAACGTTTGGCAAAGGTTTAGACTTTTCTATAGTTGTGTTGTAATAGGTTTTAAGGTAAATTTCCAGAAACTTTTGCACGTCAACTCCGCATAATACGTTGTTTAGAGGCAAGCTCTGTTCAAGCCTTTTCGGAATTTCCGTAACAATTTCCCTTCCAACATTTTTATACCCAAAGGCTGCAAACGCTGTTTTCAACGCTTCACGATATGCTTCTCTAGAATCCACTATCGTACCATCTAAATCGAAAAAAATCCCCTTAACTTTCAACTTTACATCTTCCTTCATTTTCTTCACTCTTTGAATGCTTTTAATGTTATTTTTCGATAACTTTTTATTTACCCTAATTGTCTAGGTAAGTGCTTAATAAATCAGTTAAAGGTAAATCTCCGGGAATGATAGATTATGGTCAGGAAAGCGCGTATACGCTTAACAAGTACAGATTACAAGAAACTGGAAGAGGTATGCGCAGAACTAAAAGCCATAGCTGAGAAAACAGGGGTTAAAATGACTGGTCCTCTTCCGTTGCCTACTAAACGTTTGAGGGTTCCGGTTTTAAAATCTCCTTGTGGAGAAGGCACTGCAACGTGGGATAGGTGGGAGATGCGTATTCATAAACGTCTTATTGATATTGATGCTGAAGAGCGTGTTATGAGGCGTATCATGCGGATTCGTGTTCCCGAAGAAGTCCATGTAACAATAGAACTTCTGTAATTATTTCCATTTAAATAAGAGCCACAGTTTTCCTTCTCCAAAGAAGCGATCAATAAACATCCGGATTTTCCACAGATGAAACTTGATGTTACTTTAAACTTTTAAAAAATAAACCACGAAGAAGCTATTGTTAGGATTAAGCTTACAACAAATGCTAAAGCCCAAAACATTTTGTTCCATAAGAAAACTTTGAAGCCGTCAAGCATCCCGAAAGGAATAAGATTGAAAAGGGCTATCCAAGCATTAAAAAAAGCACACAACATGAATATTATAAAATATTGAGGAACAAAAAAGGCAGTAGCCAAAAACGCTGTTGAAAGTATTATATTTGTTGTTGGTCCTGCAAGGGAAATTTTTCCAACACTTTTTATGTCAGCGAATCCAGCCACCATAACCGCGCCTGGAGATATTATTTTGAATGGTAGGAATGGTAACATAGAAATCAATGTTAATATGGCGCCTGTAAGCGTTAATCGAAACTCTGCCCAAAAACCCTTTTTCTGAGCAGCTATTTTGTGAGCAATCTCATGCAGTAAAAAAGACATTGTAAATGCTAATGTTAATAGTGCTAGAGAATAAGGGTCTCTTGAAATGTACTGTGCCAAGGAAAAGCCTACTCCTATGACAAGTAATGCTGCTACTGCTAAATGTTTAATCTCTTTTTCGCTAAACCTTATTCTTTTCCACCGAGGCTTAAGAACCCCGTAACTAACAGTGTATTCATACGGTTTTTGCTTTTGAATTATTGTTTTAGGAGTTTTCATTTTAGGCGCACGAGCTAGCTCTATTTTCGGGCAATCATGGTTTTCTGGAAGACGATGCTCAGAGCAAAAGTAGCCTCCGCAATACGGGCATCTAAACGGTAAAATCTCTTCTTTTTGACATTTTTCGCATTTCATTTTAAAGCGCGCCTTTCGTAAATACCATTACTGTCTAACTGTTATATGTTTCTCTTATAAAGAAAAGGAAATAGAAGCTTCTTGAGACATTTATCAACATTTTGGAAAAGTGGAGAAGTTTTAGTCGTATTTAGGGATCTTTGAAATATCAATGTTATTGTCTTCTTCGTATCGTTGGGCTATGAGTTTACAGACAAAGCCTCGTGGAAAGCATTGAAGAAAGAACATTAAGATTGTTGTCCAAATATTGAGAATGGGATAGAAAATGAGTGCAAGGAATAGGTTAATTCCAGCTAGAGGCCAAATCAAGATAAATCCATGTTCGAAGAATGACCAATAGTCCGATTTCATGGGTATTTTCCATAGCCTAGATGTAATTAAGCTGTTAATAAAACCGTAAAATATCAACCCAGCAATTATTGTAATTCCTGTGTAAAAGAAAACACTTAAGCCACTCATCGACAGAGTCACAAACACCAAAGAAAATAGTAAGCCATGAATAAAATATTTGAATAATCTAACAATTAAACGCTCTTCAATGGCCAAGCAGTCTCGCTCCTACTAATAAATTTTAGGTAGGCTTAAAATAAAGTTAACGATATAAAGGCTAAATCTGAGCAGCAATATTTGATATACGAAGGGGAAGTGTTTGAAGGCTTTCAGTTTTGTGCATGCCGCAGATCTACATTTAGGCTACGCGCAGTATGGCTTAGAAGTAAGGCAGAAAGATTTTGATAGGACTTTTCGAGAGTTAGTTGACAAAACAATCGCGTTAAAACCCGACTTTATGATTATAGCTGGAGACTTGTTCCATCAAGCCCGACCGTCAAACACCACGTTAGAAAATGCCATAAGAAACTTTAACCGTTTAAGAGAAGCGGGAATTCCAGTTTTAACAGTTGACGGTTCCCATGATTCTGCGCCAAACGTCATAACTGGAACAATATTAAATCCTCTTGATAGTGCCGGATTAATCTACCATTTGCCAAGACATGAAGGTGCTTGTTGGCGAAAACCCGACTGCTGCTACGTTTACGGCGTGCCAAACTTTAGAACTAGACGCAAAACAGAAGAGCTTTTACCAGCCTTTATGGAACAGAACAAGCCCAACCCCGACCCTTCACTGTTCAACATTTTTGTCTTCCACATGGCGCTAGACCTCCCCAGCGTCAAACCACCCTACATTGAAGCAGAGGCTCCGCCTGAACTAATCCCTGAAGGTTTCAACTATTACGCTGCTGGACACATCCACAAAAGCTACATGGAGAAATTTAAGACGGGACTGCTGGTTTACAGTGGGTGCACGGAAACCGTAAATTATGAAGAAGCCAAAATAAAAAAGGGCTTTTACCACGTTAAAGTGGATGAAAAAGGCGATATTTCACCTGAATTTATAGAGTTAGAATCTCCACGCAAATTTATTGTTTTGGAACACGATTTTACAGGTTTGGCGCCATCAAAAATTACAGAATTAGCCGTTAACCTTGTGAAAGAAGCTGATAAAGAAGGAGCAATAATAATTCCAGTGCTGAAGGGCGTGCTGCCCGTTGAAGCGTCCCGTGCTGAAGTAGACATCACCAAGATTAGAAATGCTGCGGAAAATGCTTTACTTGTCCACCCCGTTGTTTCGTTGCGTGAAAGTGAAGTTTCAGAAGAGGTTGTTCGCTCAATCTTCGAAAGCGAATTTACAGATTTGAGAACGAAGTCCTTCGAATATTTCATGCAAATCTTTTCACAACGGCACCCCCGTGAAGAAGCTGAAAAAATCGCCAAAAGCGCTGTCAACCTAATTGAACCCTTAACCAAGAAACAAGAAGAAAAAGTGAAGCAAATCCTAGAGGAGCTTATAAAATGAGAATCGAACTTGTCTATCTAGAAAACATTCGCTCTCACGTTAAATCCACCGTGCCCTTTGCAAGAGGTTTCAACTGTCTTGTAGGCGGCTTAGGCTGTGGAAAATCCAGCATCTTGTACGCTATAGACTTCGCCTTGTTCGGAGACCCCCTGGGAAGAAGCTACGACTACCTTTTACGTGAAGACGCTGAAAGTGGAAAAGTTGTTGTTCAATTCTTCCAAAATGGCAAACGATACAAAATAACTCGCGGACTGAAAAGACGGGGAAAAGGCATAAGCCAAGACTTTGATGAACTGAAACTTTTTGAGAACGAAGAGCAGATAGCAAGTGTAAAAAGCGATGCAGTGGCAGAACAACTAAAAGCAATAACGGGGTTCAATAAAGAGCTTTTCCGTGAAATAGTTTGGGTTAGACAAGAACGCCTAAAAGAGCTTTTAGATGTCAGACCAAGAGAGAGACAAAAGCGGCTAGACGAACTTTTCGGTTTATCAGACTATGAAATAGCTTGGAGCAATCTTGCGGGCTACCAAAAAGAGTATGAAGGGGAAAAAAAAGCCTACGAAAAAGACCCGGACATCGCTGGAATGGAAACACTAAACAGAGAATATAACAGAACAGTAGAGGAGTTTTCACTCACTGAACTAAAACTTCAAGAAATAACTCAAAAACTGAACCAGACAAAAAAGGAACTAGAAGAAGTTGATTTAAAACTGAAAAAGCTTGAAGCAGAAAAGGCAGCAATTGAAGAGCTTAAAAGAAAAGAAGCTCAAATACAAGCAAACCTAGCAAACATTGAAGATTCTTCTGCTAGATTAGCTGAAAAAATCGAAAAGAAAAAAGCGTTAATTGAAGAGTTTAAGAAGCAACTAGACTCCATAGAAACTCAAATAGAATCTTTCAAAACAAAACTCAAAGAAATAGGAATTTCGCCAGAACAACCCCTAGATGCCATAAGGCAGTATTTAGCCGCCTTCGACGACCAAATCTCAAGCCTAAAAGGCGAACAAGAAGCAACCCTTAGAAATATTCAAGAAAATCAAAGAAGAGTCTCTTCGCTTGCTACTGAAAACCGCTGTCCATTATGCCTACAAACTTTAACAGAAGAATACAAAAACAGACTATTGCAAAGAATCAATGAAGAAAACGACAACCGACAAAAAACTTTGACGCAACTCAAAAACGAAATTGAAGAACTGCAACGAATAAGAAGCCAAGCGAACACTACCTTTCTAAACCTGCAAATGTTTACTCCAAAAACTGAGGAGCTAAAGAAGCGTATAGATACGGAAACTCAAGCATTAAACGAGCTTCGGAGAGAATTTGAAGAAAAACAGAAAATCGAAAAAGAGCTTCGTTTACAACTTAAGACGATACGAACCGAAATTAGCGGGTTTGATTTAACCAAGCTAGAAAACGCTAAAGCTCAACGGGAACAAATATTCAAGCAGTATTACATTCTGGATTCTGAATTACGAACTAAAGAAAACCGCAAAAAAGACCTCGCCAACCGTTTAAACGAGATAAAAGAGCGCATTGACCAAGCTCAACAAAAAATTGAGCGTATGGAAAAAATAGCAAAAATAGTGGAAATAATTGGCAGTTTAAGAGACGCTTACCGAAGCATTCAACCCAAACTCCGCAGTGAATTCGTAAAAGTATTAAGAAACTTTGTCCAGCAAGTCCTAGACAACCTCATAGGCAGCGAAGGACCCCTAATAAACGTATTAATAGATGAAACCTA
>PIXZ01000068.1 GCA_003601605.1 Candidatus Bathyarchaeota archaeon | reverse complement strand
GTTATAATGCCCACAAGCTTATCTTTTTTTACAACGGGCAACCCTGAAAAGGATTTTTTCTGCATCAAACGCCAAACATTATCCACCTCGTCCTCTGGGGAACATGCCACAACATCGCTGGACATTATTTTAGAAACTGAACTTGCAAGCTTTTCAGGGCTTATTTTAATGACGGCTTCAATGAAATTTTCTAGACCTAAAACCCCTTTTTAGAGTTTTGTCTTGAGGAGAGGCTGTTACTGGAACATACCATTCATCGAGCTTAATCATCTCTTTAACCGTTGAAAACGCGTCTTCATCCATTGTTGTAGTGTATTTTGGGTTTTCCATTATTCCTTTAACTCTTATGGGCGAAACAGACGAAGAGATACTCATAACGTGGCTGCGGGTAACTATTCCCAAAAGTTTCTTGTTTTCATCAATCACTGGAAGAATTCTTAAGGAAAAGTCTCGGATTATTGCTCTTGCTTTTGTTGCTAATTCATTTTTATAAATAAATGGGTGCTTTTTGTTCGCGATTTCTTTAACACGCAAACAACCGCCTCTTACTATTCTTCTAACTCAGCCCTACATTCCTCACAGAGAAATTCTCCGTTAACCTGTTTTAGGGTGTCTGACCAGCTTTCGCAGCGGTCGCAGTAACCCGCTAAAGGTGTAATCTCCTCTTCTGCCTCTTGTGCTCTGTTTTCTCCTTCTATGAGGGCTTTTTCCTGTATAGTTTCTATAAGTTCGGGCATGACTGAGAGTATGTCTTTGCTTGAGATCAACCCGATAATTTGTCCCTTGTAGATGACGCCTAATCTTCTAATGTTTAGTCTGCTCATTCTTCTTGCAGCCTCATTTATTGTAGCGTCTGGTTCTATGGTCATTAAAGGCGATGTCATGACGTCTCTGGCTTTAACGGAGTTTGGGGCGATGTTTTTGGCTAAAACTCTTGCGACAAGGTCTCTTTCGGTTATGATTCCTATGGGATTTCCCTCTTGACTGGTTACTATTACACAGCCTAATCCGTGTTTTTCCATGAGTTCTGCAACCTTATTGGCGGATTCATCTTCTTTTATGGTTATAACTGGGCTGCTCATGGCGTCTTTGACTAGCATTCTTGAGGATCTTAACCCTATGTCTGACATTGTTTTCAGCCTCTGAGGCAAAGTTTTGAGTATCTGCTCTGTCAACTGAAAGGGAAAATCCAGCATTTAAAACTTGTTGTGTGTCACGTTTTCTTGTGTTTTGAGAGTTAAACCTTATTAGCTTGGAGAGTGCTTATGCCTTTATGCTTACTGTTGAAGGTGGAGTTGGATGTTAAGGACAAATGCGGATAAGTTGGTGAAGATTTCTGTTGTAGGCGAGGTTGCCAGTCCAGTCTTCGGACGAAGCATATATAGAATTTCTGCTGGCGGTTCACCTGTGGTTTTGCCCGGCGTCGGCGGAATTACTTATAATGTGCGTGTAGGGGATCTTGCTTGTGGTTGGGAGGCTGATCACGTTGAGCCCGGTGTGAGCGTTGAGAATAAGGAGAATGATCCACGTTTTGGTCAAGGTGCGAATGTGGCTTTGAATGTGCTTTCTTGTATTGGAAATGAGGCTGTGGTTGTTTCTGGTGATGCTAAAGGCGGTAAAGGTGTTGTTGTGGGCAAGCACGGCGGTATTGAACATGTGCTTGTGGACTTTCCGTTTGAAACTTTGGAGAAGCTTATGATCGGCGACAAGATTTTGGTGAAGGCTTATGGTGTTGGTTTGAAGCTTTTAGATTTCCCCCATATCAAAGTTATGAATATGGATCCGCGATTGTTAGAGGCTTTAGACCCAAAGCCCGTAGGGGATAGTCTTGAAGTTCCCGTTACACATGTTATTCCTGCTTCGATCATGGGTTCTGGTTTGGGAGCTAACCATACATTTTCTGGAGATTATGACATTCAACTTTTTGATGAAAACGTGATAAAAGAGTATGGACTTGAGGATTTGAGGCTGGGCGACTTGGTGGCTATAAAAGACGCGGACCATTCTTATGGACGAATATATAAGCAAGGCGCCATGTCCATCGGCATTGTTGTCCACACAAATTGCGTTAGTTCTGGGCATGGACCCGGAGTTACAACGCTTTTCACTTCTTCCCGTGGGAAGATTGTCCCCAGAATTGACAATAGGGCTAATGTGGCTCTTTTGCTAAAATTAAGGGAAGACCTGTAATACTTCTATTAACAACTTCAAAGCGCTATCGTAACAGACGCAAGAATCGCTAGACTAACTGTTACTTCAATGTTTCTTGTTGTTAAGGTGGAGATTGCCCCTCAGAAGCTGGTGGAACAATGTATATTGGTCTGCCTTCGCTAAGGGCTTGAGCAGTCTTCCTTCTTGCCGTCTGAACGAGTCTCCAAACCGTTCCTCTCGAAACTCCCATTCTTTGTCCAGCTTCTTCTTGCGATAATCCTTCTAAATCAACTAGTCTGAAGGCTTCAAGCTCCGCCACTTCCAAGAATATGGGTTCTAAGTTTCCCGGAGGGTTGGGGGCAAAACTGTTTATAGGCGGCGTTATCCCCAACATCACGGGTTTTGGAAGTCTTCCTCTTCTGCCGCATCTGCGTCTTCGTCTCCACATGGTTTTCATCCACTTTGTGTGTTATTTTATGTTAAGCGGAACATTTATATATTTCTGTGCATATTCCCATAATTGGAAATGTGTGCATAAGCACAAAAAAGGTGAAACATAAAATGCCGTGGGGAGATGGAACAGGACCTTGGGGCTTAGGACCAATGACTGGAAGAGCAGCTGGATACTGTGCAGGCTACCCCGTTCCAGGATACATGAACCCAATTCCCGGATTTGGTTGGGGATTTGGATTTGGCAGATGGTGGTGGGGTAGAGGCCGAGGCTGGGGCAGAGGATTCGGTCGAGGCTTTCGCAGATGGTTGTGGGCTTATCCATGGTATGGATATCGATTACCATACGCTGTTTATGGATCAGGATACTGGCATAGATTACCATACATGCCTTACGGCTGGGGTTACTGGCACCCGTGGAGCATCTATAGATACCCCTATACAGCTTATCCATACCGGTATCCTCCAGCACCATACATGGGATACTGGTAAAGGAGCAGATTGAAAATGACATGGTCAAGAAGAGGTAGAAGATATCGACGTTGGTGGAACTACCCACCTCAATATCCATACGCGTATCCACCGCAGCAATACTCCTATCCGCCATATGCTTATCCGCCGCCAATGTATCCGCCAGCCGCACCGCCAATGCCGCAGTCTCCAGAAGACGAATTGGCAGCCCTAGAAGACTACAGGAAAGAGCTTGAAGAAGAGAAGGCCAGCATAGAACAAGAAATCAGCGACGTAGAAGCGAGGATAAAAGAGCTCAAGGCGATGATTGAGCAGGGACAAGGACAGCAACCACCGCCAGGACCGTGAAAAACTTGAGTTTGCCGATGAAACGTTTTCAATGTGGCAACTGTGGACAAATAATAGAAGTTCCTCAAGGAGTACCAAAGCCGCCGAACTGTCCAAGATGTGGAGCACCAGCAATGATGATTCATCGGCTGAACAAAGGTCCGCCCGGAGGAAGAAGAGGAAGAGGTGGGCCGAGGTGGCAACGTTCACAGCCTTAGTTTCCCCTTTTTTAGTTTGCAAGTTTAACTAGGATATTATGAGTTGACAAGTATGAATGGTTTGAAGATAGCTGTTCCAACAAAATCGCATGCAGGTTTAGAGGATACCGTTTCAGAAGTTTTTGGTAAAGCTAAAACTTTTACCATAGTGGAGGTTGAGAATAGTCAAATTAAGAATGTTCGTGTTATTGAAAATCCTGCAGCCTCTTATGACTATGGTGCTGGGCCTGTGGCAGTGAAAACATTAGCGGATCTTAAAGTAAATTGTGTGATGGCAGTAGAATTTGGGCCGGGTGCTTCAGGGTTACTTGAGCATTATGGCATAAAGAAAATTTTGGTGAAACCTAACACGAAAGTTGAAGATGTGGTAAAAGAGAACTTAGTAAAGTTGAAGGTTTAAAGTAACTCTGCTATCCGTCAACTTCAGCTTGAGATGCTTATCCAATGGGCTTTATGCTTAAGAGTTAAACATCGATGAAAAAAGTATACACAGTTCTGTTTTCTCTGGTTAAACCAGTTATACGAAGCTATTAGGATGTATTTATGGATTTTATGATTTTTGTAACTTTGAGGTTTTCTCTTCTAAGGCCAATAGGATTGAACCGTAGGAGTCTAAAAGGTGACTTTTTTCATGTTCTGATTTACTCATTTCCTTTAATGCTTCTTGGAACGCTTTGAGGTTTTCCAATCGAAGCTTAAGTAATTGTTTGAATGATTCCGAGTCTTCCTTTCCAGAGATTTTTATTATAAAATCGTTTAGGTTCTTCAGTTTTTTCAACCATTTCTTTAGTGATTCTATTGCTTTTTGCTCAGCGTCAACAAACTCTTTTAGTCGAACTTCAAGCTTTCTTATTTCAATTGATAAATCATCCTGCAAGTTCTCACCGTGTTACTTTTATATCTAAAAGTAGCACTATTAAGCCTTGCGATAATTACTATTTTCAGAAAGTTGGAATTTTCAAGGGGTTAAAAGTTAAGGGTTCATGATAGCTGAGAGCTGACAAGTTTAAGGTTACAGTTTTCAAGTGAGTTGTTAAGTTTTAGACATTGGTTCAACTCTTTCGTGAATAATTAAATAAGAGTTTACATATCAAAAGAAGATAGGAGTAAAATGGAAATGAACGAGGATTTAATAAAGGCTTTTTTGAAAGAGAAAAACATTTTTGCTGTTGTAGGAGCTAGTCGTGATCCTCGGAAATATGGTTACCAAGTGTATAAAGATTTGAAGAATGCTGGTTATGAAGTGTATCCTGTAAATCCTAACGCTCGGGAGATTTTAGGTGACAAGTGTTATCCAAGTTTAGAAAGTTTGCCTGTAAAGCCAGATGTTGTTGATTTGGTGGTTCCGCCTAAAATAACAGAAGTCGTAGTCAAGACTTGCAAGAAGCTTGGAATAAAGAAGGTGTGGATGCAGCCTGGTTCAGAGTCTGAAATGGCGATTAATTTTTGCAGGAAAAACGGCATGGATGTTATTCATGGAGTTTGCGTTATGGTTGAAAGGAGAAGTAGACAGAAGTAGCTTAAACGTAACGCGCGTGTTTGACGTTTTTGCAGAAAGATACGACGCATGGTATGACAAACCTTTTGGAAAATCAGCGTTCAACCTAGAAATAGCCTGTATAACATCATTGTATAAAAGTTTGAAGCAACCTTCTCTTGAAATAGGTGTGGGCACTGGAAGATTTGCGGAAGTATTGAAAATAAAATATGGAATTGACAGCTCTGTAGGTGTGCTGGGGTTCGCAAAGAAACGAGGGATAACCGTTATTAGGGGAAAGGGTGAAGAACTTCCATTCCTAGATAAATCCTTCGGTGCAATCTTCATAATAGTTACTCTTTGCTTTGTTGATGAACCCATAAAAGTTTTAGAAGAAGCGTCGAGAGTTCTGAGGGATGACGGTTACATTATTCTCGGTTTAATACTGAGAGAAAGTCCATGGGCAAATTTTTATATGAGGAAAGGTTCTGCAGGTAACGTCTTCTATAAAGTTGCAAGGTTTTATTCTTTAAACGAACTGGAGGCAATGCTGCAGAAAACGAACCTTAAAATTACAGAGGCAAGCTCCACGATTTTTGAAGCGCCAACTGAAAAACCACTTCGTTTTGAGAATCCAAGAAAAGGCTGTTATAAGAATGCTGGATTTGTGGCTATAAAAACTCAGAAAAGACGATGATGCGTCGAGGAAAATCTAATAACGTGCTCCGGAAGGCGAAAGAATGGTGAATAACAGATTCCACTAACCTCTCTGAAAACCTCGCGCGCGCGAAGCACATAGAAGTTTGGTGAAGTTAAAAGAACTTTGTGGTTGCAGATCACTGCCTACTCTTACCTCTAAATAATCATCTCCAAACTTTTCTTTGAAGAGCTTTCTCGCGAGGTCTCCACTACAGTGTCAAGGAGCTACCTTCTTTACTCCTAGCACCTTCAGCTGTTCTATAATTGACAAAATTGTGCTTTCAGACGCTACAGCTAGGTGGAAGCCGCGCTCTCGCAATTAAAGCGAGAAATGGGTTCAGTTTTCTTTGATTGCTGAACCATTAATAAAAAAGCAAGAAAATAAATTAGAAATAATCGGCATAGTATGGTTGAATAAATTAAATTTATTTGAGGTAAAGATATGAAAGCAATTGGGATTGTTGGTTCTCCTCATAAGGATGGAAACACGGCATATTTACTTGAAAAAACTTTGAAAGTTTTAAGAGAGAAAATTGAAACAGAAACGATTTTTTTAAAAGATTATGAAATTAAGCCATGTGAAGGATGCCATTATTGTGAAGAGAATGGAAAATGTATTATAAATGATGATATGCAAAAACTATATCCAAAGTTTGAAGAGGCCGATGTCATCATTTTATCTAGCCCTTCATATATGGGAGGGGTTACATCACGTGTTAGAGCTTTCATATCTTTACCTCAAATAAATTTAATTTATT
>PIXZ01000021.1 GCA_003601605.1 Candidatus Bathyarchaeota archaeon | reverse complement strand
AAGCGAATTTATGATCAAAATAAGTTTTGTACGTCCTTTTACAGATACTGTGCACTCCTCGTAGATTGTTCTATTCTATGGGAATAATGCTTATTTGCATGTTTGGGTAACTCAAGATTGAGAAGTGGATGATGAGGAAGATGTTTTGGAAATTGTTAAACTTTCGGTTATGTTCTGTAAGAAACGCATTTATTGTTTTCGTTATTCTGATGCCTTTTTTTCAGATGTTTTTATCTTTTGGCTTTTCAAGTTTAGCTGGATCTAGTATCAATGAAAACGAATTTTATAGAGAATCTTTTAGTCGACTCGGTTCGCGTACTATATATGTTCCAGATAATTTCACAACAATTCAGGAAGCCATAAACAATGCCAGTGATGGAGACATAATCTTTGTTAGAAACGGAAACTATTCTGAGAATGTTGTTGTTAATAAAACAGTTTCGCTTATAGGAGAAGATGCTTTACATACGATTCTTGATGGAGAAGGAACCAGTCTGTTAATTCTCAGCATTGTTAAGTCGAATGTTATGATAGGCAATTTGACTGTAAAAAATACGGTAAGCTATAGAGAAGCTTATGGAATAATGGTTGAGAGTAGTGAAAATGTTAGTTTAAGAAATGTTATAGTAACAGAAAGTTATATGGGAATAATCCTTCAGAATTCTTCTTTTTGTAAGTTAATTGATAATGCTATTGTTAGCAATTATGCTTATGGAATTTATCTGCGCGGTGGAAGCACTAACAACACTTTTACAGGAAACTCGTTATCTCATAACATGAAAGGAATACATATCGATTCAGGATGCGGAGGTAATTTATTTCACCACAACAACTTTATTGAAAATGAAGATAATTTAGAGTTAATTATTACTGGTGGTAAATGGGATAACGGAACTGCAGGCAACTACTGGAGTAATTATAATGGTTCAGACACCGATAACGATGGTGTCGGAGATGAATATTTGCCATGGGAAGGTGTGGACTCATATCCGCTTATGAAACCTTATATTCCTCCAGTTCACTTACTTATCCCGCCATATGCAGTTTTCACTTATTCACCAATCTATCCTATAATAAATGACCCTATCACTTTTAACGCGTCAAACAGCTACGACCTAGACGGACATATTATAGATTATACTTGGGATTTCTGGGACGGAAACATAACATCAACAAACGTCTCCACAATAACCCACACCTACATGAACTTCGGAAACTACACCGTAACCCTAACAGTGACAGATGACGACGGACAAAATGACAGCACCACTAAAGTGATAAGTGTTCATCCACTTACCCCTCCAATCGCAGCTTTTAGCTATTCGCCTGAAAACCCCTCAATAGGAGAAACAATCACTTTTAACGCGTCAGACAGCTACGACCTAGACGGGAACATAACCATGTTTACATGGGATTTCGGAGATGGAACAGTTCTCAAAAAGCCGACATCAAAAGGAGGATACCTTGCGACCCACGTTTACGAGGAAATAGGCAACTACACTGTAAAATTAACTGTTACAGATGATGACGGACTAAATGGCACTATCACAAAAGTTCTAAATGTTCAGAAAAGAAAAAGCAGCATAATACTGAACATAATCCCGCAACATGTAACTATCGGCAATAATGTTACTATATCAGGATACATCACACCTGCACCAAAAATTACCGTAAACGTCACAATCTACTATTACACATACGTAATGGAGACTTGGAAACACATTGCAAACGTTACAACAACAAGACAGGGCAACTTTACTTATGTTTGGACCACAACCAAGGCTGGAACATACGTTTTTATTAAAGCAAGTTGGCCTGGCGACAATGAAACTTTGGGCAACGAAACCATAAAAGTGATTACTGTGGAAAAGATTGCAAGCAGTATAACAGTTGATGTCAACCCAGAGAATGTTACATTAGGCTCCTATGTTAATATTAGTGGAAGGATAACCCCTAAACGCGAAGGAGTAAATGTTACAATTCAAATCTCATTTAAAAACAGCACCAATAACAATGTGGAAGAATACATTGTCGAAACAGATTCCAACGGATATTACTGGTATTTGTGGAAGCCTTCTGAAACTGGAAGTTACGAAATTAAGGCTTTTTGGAAAGGTGATGAAAAAACAGAAGCAGCGGAAAGCGATGTTGAAGTGGTTAGCGTTTTGGAACCACCCTCTATCATCACTCCGATAATTGGAGCGTCCATTCTGATAGCGGCTGTTTTGATAGGGTATTTTATCCTTAAACATAAAAAATAAAACAGAGTTTTCATTTCGAAACATTAATTAAACGTATAGCTACTGGTTAAGTTAGGGATCATGTTGAGAAAAGATTTCTTGACCTTATCGCTAGTCCTTCTACTTATTGGAATTCTTACAATTTCCGTAGCTGCCAATATAAAAAGTGAAGTAATAGTCAGCAGAGACGAAGTAAAAAAGAAAACCGGAAGCGAACTTGACAAAACTGCTAGCTCCTGGTCAATATCCGGCAATTTCAGTAAAGGAAGAAAGTTGCGTGTTGTAATTCAGCCTGGAGACCTTTGGTTCGGAGATTATGCACCGGGATACGGGTATATTGAACTTCCTGTCTCAATTTATGATCCTCAAGGTGGACAGACAAACGTTACTGTTGTTTTCACAATGCCTGTTGATCCTTATTCAAACATTTATCTCCAATTCGATCACGTTGAACTCGAACACAAAAGCAGTGGACTCACCTTCGAGGAAATAGACAAAATTGACACTGTAAACGGAACAGAATACTACAGGGATCTTGCAGCCATCGTGGAATTTGATGGAATCTACAACGTAACGATTTTTAGAGCTGGGGTTGGGGATCCACCTTCTATCTTTAAGCTTGAGAGTTTAGTTGTAGAATGGCGATATCCATACTTGTTTGCAATAGTAGCTGGAGGCTGCTTAATCTTTGCTGCATTGCTATTGTTAATATGGACTTGGAAAATTAAGCAGCCTAAGTCTAAGTCTAGAAAGGTTAGAACAAGCATCAAAAGAAAATGATTTTATTACGGAATCATTTTTTAGAGTATTGATGGCATGCCACTAAATGTCCATTCCCCATATCCACAAGTTGCGGTTCAGACTTTTTGCAGATATCTCCCATGTATGATGGACAACGCGTGTGAAATCTACATCCAGAAGGCGGATTTACCGGACTGGGAATTTCCCCTTTTATAACAACTTCTATACGCTTATGGGAAGGATCCGGAACAGGCACAGCCTTCATTAATGCTTTAGTGTAGGGATGCAGAGGTTCTAGAACCAGCTGGTCCGTTGTCCCTTGTTCAACAATTTTTCCTAGATACATTATGGCTATCCTATCGCATACATGCCTTGCCAACGCGAGGTCATGGGTTATGTACAAAAATGAAGTTCTCCTCGTCTTAACAAGCGAAAGGATTAACTGAAGAATTTCAGCCCTTATCGAAGCATCAAGCATGGAAACCGGTTCATCTGCTACCACAAAGTCTGGGTCTAATACAAACGCCCTCGCAGTTGCAACTCTCTGTCTCTGCCCCCCACTTAACTCGTGAGGATATCTGAAAATAAACTCTTCAGGAGGAACCAGCTTAGCGTCTGTGAGAATTTTGTATACTCTTTCTTCAACTTCTTTCTCATCGGTGATACCCTGCAATTTCATAGGTTCAGAAATAATATCGCCCACCGTCATCCTTGGGTTAAGAGACTCATACGGATCTTGAAAGACTATTTGCATATATCTTCTAAGAGGCTTCATTTGGTCTTCGTCAAGATGAGTTATGTCCTTTCCTTTAAAAAATATCTTACCCGAAGTCGGCTCTAT
This sequence comes from Candidatus Bathyarchaeota archaeon, assembly GCA_003601605.1. Taxonomy (GTDB): domain Archaea; phylum Thermoproteota; class Bathyarchaeia; order Bathyarchaeales; family Bathycorpusculaceae; genus PIXZ01. The sequence continues at coordinate 11,072 of PIXZ01000021.1, read as the reverse complement.
AAGCCGCATTATCAACCTTCCCGTTGTCGTCTTTCCACTTCCACTCTCACCCGCCAGACCCAGAATCTCACCTTTAAAGATATCCAAATTGACACCATCTACAGCATGTACGTAGAGGCTTTCCTTGGACAGAAGTGTCTTAAAGAATCCCAACTTAACCTCAAACAGTTTCGTCAAGTTTTCGGCTTTAACAACTATTTCAACCATATTAACGCACACTCATTTGTGAACTAGGTGACATGCAACAAAATGATTCTTATCCGCCTCAATCAATGAAGGTGATTCTTTGAGGCAAATGTCCATCGAATAATTGCACCGAGGAGCAAACCTACAACCTTTTGGAGGATTAAGCAAATTAGGAGGAGATCCTGGAATAGCACTCATCTCCTGTTTCGGAGCATAAATACTTGGAAAAGCAGCTATAAGCCCTTGTGTATAAGGGTGTAAAGGCTTTTTGAAAACACTTAGCACATCTCCAACCTCCACTATTCTTCCAGCGTACATTATAGCCAGTTTGTCGCAGGTTTCTGAGATTATAGAAAGATCATGCGATATCATAATTATTGCTAAATTCAGTTTTCTTTTCAGCTCGTCTAAAAGTTTCAGCACTTGCGCTTGAACAATTACATCCAAAGCTGTACTTGGCTCATCTGCAATCAATATGCTTGGATTACAAGCAAGAGCCATGGCGATCATTGCACGTTGACGCATGCCCCCGCTAAATTCGTGAGGGTAGCCTTTAGCCCTTTCAGGTTCCAACCCTACCATCTCGAATAATTTGGCTACACGATCTTTAGCCTCTTTTTTTGTCACTCCCTTCTCGTGAAGTCTTATAGCTTCTACTATCTGGTCTTCCACCTTGTACATAGGATTCATGGCGTTCATAGCACCTTGGAATATCAAGGATATTGCCTTCCATCTGATCTTCTCTCTAAGCTCACTTTCAGACAGTTTAACAACATCTAAATCGTTTAAGAGTATCTTTCCACGCACTATTTTTCCGTTTGGAGGTAGAATTTTAAGTAAAGAAAGGGCTACTGTGGTTTTTCCACATCCTGATTCGCCAGCTAAGCCCATTGCTTCTCCTCTTTCTAGAGAAAAACTCACGTCTTCAACAGCTCTTACAAACCCTCTCCGTATCTGATAATATGTTGTTAAATTTTGAACACTTAGTAGGGTCATCCAATTCACTTTTCGCGAATTCTAGCACCTACATAACCATGTTGAGTATTTAAGTTTTAAGAGGAAATTAGAAAAATTTATTTCATGATCTACTGTGATACTGTTAGGTAGAAAAATGGAAGTTCGATGGACAGAGAAGAATATTCACCCCTCAACCATTGTCAAGCTTATAAGCAAGTTTCTTAAAGAGAAAAATTTTGACGTTTCAGTTGTTGAAGGAGAATCAAAGTTTACTGTTATAGCAACACCTAAAAGTTACGAAGAAATTTCTGAAGAAATAAAGATTTTAGTTAAGGGAAAACCTGATGACTTTATTGTTGATTTTTCTTCAGGGAAGCATTCTAAGAATTTAATTTTTTTGGGTTCTCTTACCTCTTTTTTAGGAGGTGGTTTTTTAGGCTTAAAAGGTTTAAAATCTAAAGAGAATATAGAAAAATTGGAGAGGAGTTTCTGGAAATTTTTGACACGTGAAATTTCAAACATGGCATAGCAGAGCATTATGAATCTTAACGTCTCTCTCTAAGTTTTGGATTTAGTATTTCATCTAATGCGAAACCCAGCAGAATGAAGGCTGTTGCTAGAAGGGCTATTGCCACGCATGGCGGAAATATCCAGAACCAATATTCTGTAAGTCCCTTTGTTACAGCAATTCCGGAAACGTTAAAATCGTACAATATCTTTCCCCATGAAGGAACTGAAGGATCTCCGAGACCTAGCCAGCTTAAAGATGCCTCAGTAATTATAGCTCCTGGAACTGAGGTTGCTAGTGTAACATACACTAGTGGAAATACGTTCGGAATAATGTGTCTTGTTATGATATAGAATTTTCCTCCCCCAGCGGCTTTTGCGGCTTCGATGAATGGTCTTTCACGTATGCTTAATACCATGGACCTTACTGAACGGCTAAAGCTCATCCATCCAAAGAACGTTATAAGAATAATTATATTCCATATGTTAACTAACCCATATGTTGATTTCATCACCGCTATCAACACTATAAATAATGGTAGCGTTGGAAGCACTAGCAACAAGTCGGCAAACCTCATGATTATTTCGTCTACAAAACCACCCATGTATCCTGAAATTAATCCTAGAAACAATCCTATAATGGTTGAGAACAAAGCTGAAAGTACTCCGACTATCAGCGACACCCTTGTTCCATGAACTAATGTTGAAAAGATGTCCCGCGGGGGATAAGGTGAACCATTGTCTGTTCCTAAGAGACCAAATGAGTTGCCATATAATAGACATTGGAGATTGTCTAAATAGAGCGTTGCACTTTGATTCACATTTTGGAATTTCAGTTTTACTATGAATGATACATTTGATGGTAGTGGAAAGATAACTTGTTCTGGATACAACGATCCAACATTCGTTGTCGTTTCGTTACTGGTTGACACTTCGCTATAATGCAGGAATTGTGGTGACGGTTTTATAGGGTTGTCTGCTATCGAAGAAATAAGATAAGTCTTGTTTGTATTTTTGTTTTCAATATACACTGTTGCGATAACTCTTGCGTTAGAAGTATCAGCTTCAAGACGCGCCGAAAAATGGGTAACAAAGGATTTAGGTGGACTCCAGTGTGGATACTCAAAGGGGATTTCCAATGTTATCTCTTCATCTTCTGAAGACGTCTTAGAATATTCTATTGCTATGCAACCATCGTTTTTGAATCCTTTTTCATTGTTAAATTCGATGTTAAAAGAGTCTGAATAATTTGTTAGAAAGTTTATTTTGTTCAGTGTTTCACTTGAAGTAATTCCTGGGTCACTAAGTATATCTATATTTTCTGTTATTTCGAAACCTGTTAGATACTTAACCGAAATTACCGTGCCGTTAGGCAGATTCGTAGCGAGTGTGGGATCTATATTTACTTGTCTAATTTTTTCTATGTCCCATGTCCATTCTTTGTTTTGAACTAATTCAATGACTGTGCCGTTTGGAAGTTCAGCGGTGACGGTGAGCGGTTCCGCTACTCTATCTCTTAGTTGGAAACTTGTGGTTTTGGGATAGAGTTCACCATCCGAAAGGATAAGAGTATTTACAAATTGATCGATTCTTTCGGATGGTCCTCTTGTTATCCATGGAAGATATTTGTACCACACTGGGTAACAAAGCTTGTCTGCTATTTTGAGTATCGTCTGACCTGAAAATGCTGGGTATTGTTCAGGATCCCTTCTAGGTCTTATAGGATCATACGGAGCAATTACAGGAGCCAGAATCGCTAGTATTACAAAGAAGACTATGACGCCAACCCCTAATGTTCCGCGTTTGCTTTTTGAAATCTGTGTCATAACATTCTTGAATCTTCTTACTGTAAATTTCAATCGCGCTTTACGTGTTGCCAAAGTTTTCACCCATATCTTATTCTAGGATCAATTATGCCATAAAGCAGGTCCGCTATAAAGTTTGCAATTATCACTAATAATGCGGAGATGTAAAATATTGCTTGTAGAAGAGGAAGGTTAGGAACAGGGTAAATCGCATGCCAAGTTAACAATCCCATTCCATTGTATGAGAAAAGCGTTTCAGTTATTATTGCTCCTCCTACAAGGGAAGCGAAGGCTAACGCAACGCTGGTTATCAAGGGTAAAGAAGCATTCTTCAAAACATGTTTGTAGAGAACAGTTCTTTCTTTCAAACCTTTAGCTCTTGCTGTTACTACATAGTCCTCATTTATTGTTTCAAGAACACAAGCTCTAGTTAGCAGAATCCATCCTCCAACTGTGAAAAGGAAAAGTGTGAAAGTTGGGAGAACTATGTAGCGTAATCGTGCCAATACATATTCAAAAGATGTTGGAACATAGCCTCTGGGCCAGTCTGGAATCCATCCTCCAGCCGGGAACCAGTGCAGCTGTATTGCAAAGATTAAGATTACTATCCATCCTACAAAGAATATTGGAACAGAATAGGTTACAAGGGATCCTGTGGTTAGAACGGTGTCTATTATTCCGTCTCGCTTGTACGCTGCGATGACCCCTAACAATATTCCAACTATTATTGAAAGCACTTCAGCCGTTCCCATAAGTATTATGGTGTTAAGCATAGGTTCTCTCATTACGTTCAAAACAGGTTCTCCGCTTCCTGCTTCCCTTCCAAAGTTAAAAGTTAATAGACTAATCAAGCTGTGAAGATACCTTACATGTAAAGGTTGATCCAATCCAAAATCATGTCTAAGCTGCTCGTATCGTTCCTTATCTATACGTCCTTTAAGGCTGGCTACATATTGGGCAATCGGGTCGCCTGGTAGCATTGAAAATATTAAAAAGTTTATAGTGATGACAGCCCATATAAGGATTATAGAGTAAACAATTCTTCTAGCAACATATGCCCTTAAACCCATTCTCCATGTCTCCTATTTTCTAGACTTAAAAAATATGAATGGATATTTAAGCTTTAGCAGAGAAGAAAATATTTCATAATCAAATTTTAAAAAAAGAGAGGGGTAGTTTTGGTTTTTAAGGCCTTTTTATGGCGGTGGGCTTCCCCACGTCATGCCATACTTTCCTGTTATGCTGACTACGTCGTAGATTCCTACGTGTCCTAGGTCGCTAGAGTCTAGGTCTGCTCCTGGGAAGTATACAGGGTCGTAGGGTCCTGTGCCGTAGTGGCAGTAGCTTGCTGTGGCCTTTACTACGTCGTATATGCTAATTTCGAAGTAACCTCCGTCAGGTCCTGGAACTGTCCAGCCAGGAGCATGTCCTGGCGTGTCCCATACCCAACGCCAGTCTGTTTCGCCGAGTGGTGGTGTCTCCCACCAGTAGACGGGGTTTCTGTTGAATTTGGCGTAGCCGCCGACTCCTGGAACTATTTCGATTGCATAGAATGGGCCAATGCTGTACCATGTGTCTGTCCAGTCAAGGCCAGCTAAGTAGTATCCGTGAGGGTCAACGTCTGGTGTCCAGTAGGTTATGGTGTAGGTTCCGTCTGGACAGTCTTCTTCAAGCATAATCCAGTTGTGTTCGTAGTCTTCGTAACCACCGTAGATGTAAAAGTCAACTGGTATGTCTTCGGATTCTATCTTGACTATTTGGTCGCTTGTTGGAAGTTTGAAGTGGGTTCCAGCGGTGCCGTTTCCAGCTATTGTGAAGCTTACTGAGCTTGTTCCGCAGAGGGTGTCAAGAAGTTCTGTTGGGAATAGTGGGTATTGTGGTGATGTGTAGAACCAGTAGCTGGCGTCGTCGAAGTAGAATTTGATTGTATAATCATCTACCACTTCAGTGTGGTGAACATCTTGATAGTCAGCCCAGTTCCAGCCGTCGTCAAAGCTGTATGTGTACCAGCATGAGAATTCAACGTCATATGCGGTGAAATTACGCACGGGTGTGCCGCTTGGGTCAACCATTCCAATGTCTTTTCTCAAGTAGTATGTAAGCAAAGTCTTTTCAGATGGCTCGCCAGGACCTGGATCTGGGTCAACCCAAGTGCTAACTTCCCAGTCTTGGGCTGCTCCAGGCTGATCAATTGATAGGTCGTAAGGATTCACGTTCATTAAGCTAGTGAATACTCTGTCTAGTACTGCGTAGTCGTAGTACCATTGAGAATAGATCGGGTTGAGGGCTTTCGGAGCGCTTATTGTACCCATTCTTATTGGGCCGCCGAGGGTATTGTAGGCGTTCATGAACTGGTAGGCGTTGTCATATCCGTATCCGAACTCGTTTATTACGCCTGCCATGGTCTTGCGCCAGCCCACATAGCTCTTGTAGCTCCAGAGTGGTATGTTGAAGACGTAGTGGCACCAGCCTAGGGCCGCTGCTTCTTTGGCAGCTGCTTTTGCACTTTCAAGGCTGTCTGTGTAGTAGACTTGACGAGCTAATTCGTCATAGTCTGGATAGTTAGGTAGGTTGCTTGCGTTCATACCTGTTACATAGTTAGGACCGTAGGGGTAGTAGAAATCGCTGTGGAATCCAGAGTATAGGAAGGTTGGGTATCTTCCAAGGCTCCATCCGCCAGTGTAAATGTGGTAGTTTCTGTCTCCCATAACCTGCGGGAACAGGACGTCAGATGTTCCCTCAATCTTTGTGTATGGGATGCCAAGCAGGTCAAGCTGACCTGCAAGGTATTGGCCAGCGTCGTATCTTTTGTCTTCTGTCCTAATGCAGAGGATCAGAGGATCCATATTTCGACCGTCTTCAGCTCCCGGCCAACCAGAAGGATAGTTGCGGATGCCGTCATCGTCTGTATCAACGAATCCTGCAAGAGCAAGTTCTTCTTCAGCTTTTGTCATGTTGTAACTCCATTCATAAGCGCCTGGTAAAGCGCAGTCTGGCCACCAGTCCATGGAGTTCAATGGAATAGGAACGTTTAGAACGCCAGCAGCACCCATCAAGATTGTGTCAACAATATAGTTTTTGTCAACAGCACATGAAAGAGCCCTTCTGAAATGCATATCATTCAACGGGTTTCTTACTCCTGGATAAGTCATAGGAACAGTGTAGTTATTGTTCAAGTCAAATTCCATCATACCGTTCTCGCAATATCCTGCCACAGCAAGGTCAGGATCATCTTCAACGGCCAACCTCTGTTCATAAGTCAGAGACCACTGGATGAAATCCACATCACCTGCTACGAGAGCCGCATAAGCAGCCTCGTGGCTTCCGTAGAATTTGATGTCAACATCTGATCTTGGCGAGGCTTTTACAGGGGCAAAGGCGTAAGCGGATGCTAAAAGCAAAGCTACTAACACTGCTATTGTCAAAACAGCTGTTTTCTTCATATATTCTTTCTCCTTTCTCACTTTCAGCAATAATGGTCATATATTTACAGATAATTAAGGTTTACGGAACAATGTTCTATGCACAATATTCAATTAAAATTTAGAATAAAATAACTCATAACTAAAGAGACTATACAGAACGATGCATAATCGTATCTTTGCACTAAAAGTTAAATAGCAAGTATAGGCAACTTGTTAATTGAAGAGAAAATGGCATCATTAAAAAGGCTGAAAGAAGACACTGTTGAAATCTTAATAATTGTAAAAGCATGTTTGACAAGCATCTGGTTTTGGGTTCCAGTGATTTACGCTATCTACTTTTACATGCAAATATGGCTTATTTTCTGTGTACACCCATTAACTTTGCTCATTTTACCCTCAATTCTTCTCACATACCTTATCATAAGAGAAGAAAAAAACGCGAACCGATATTATAAACTATACAAGGTAAAATACTTGAGCGCTTCCCACCCATTAGGCTCTGGCCCCGAAGTCAAATCTTTTAAATGGGACGTTGAAAAAGTTATTAAAGAATATGAAAACATCCTCAAAAAGAAAGTCAAGAGGAAAAAATCTAACTGATTGGAGAAATTGTAATCTGCTTAGCCGTTACACGATATTTATCATTTTGTTTATAGCATTAACGACATCATGCCCAATTTGTAAAACTTTTAAAAAAAATGATTACGCAGTGTATAAGGTTACGGTTTCTGTAAAAACCGTATTACCAGAAGACATTACAACGAATGAAAAAATAGAAAAAATAATTGACTACTACGAGAGTATTAATAATACTCTCTGGAATGTCACAATAGAATATGTAAAATATCCGAACTTTAGAATAACCGTGGAAAAGCACCTTAAAAATGGCACATCGACAGAGGAATATGAAGGAAATGTTGAAACAGGTAATCCAGATCTGAACATGTGGATAATATCGGCAAATTTATCAACAGGCGAACCTATCTATAGGTGGAACTCTTCTGGAAAAATTCCTCTCATAGAATCTGAACCAATCTACCCCTTCGCAAATTTAACTAGAAAAACAGTTTATGCCAATTTTTCTCTTCCAATCGAAAATGGAATAGAATCTTCTTTCGGTGTTTTTTGGGACAAAAAAACAGGAGTTTTATGTGGTATGTCATCGACTCAAGACTACTTAGACCAAGATTTTAAACCTGTAATTAGAGTAGTGACTAATATAGTGATTATTGAAACTTCTATGTGGACAGAGAACGACTATCCAGACCTTAACACACAAAACGGAAATTGGTTTTGGACATACCTTATAGCAACACTTGGAATAATATCTCTCATTTTATTGTTATTTTTCATTAAAAGACGCAAGAGAAAATCTGTTAAACGGAGAAGAAAATAAAAAGCGGGAAAGTTTACGACGGCGGTTTTCTAGCCCTTCTTCGATGGAATAGTATTGCAACTAATACAACAACAATTATTACAATTACAGGTATAACGATATACTCCAAAGGAAATCCGGCAGTTTGAACATAAACTTGCATTTCAAGCCTATAAGGTGCCGTTGACGTTCTTTTAGTATCATAAGTAATTCCATAGTTGTCTTTCACTGTTAGAACAATTGTCCAGTTGCCTTGCTCGTTGAAGTTATATGAAACATTTATGCCATTCAGCATGGCGGTTGGAGAATCGACGCCCGGAGTGGCTCCTGGTTCATACAATGCCCAGCTGTAAGAAGTTATTTGTCCGTCAGGGTCATTATGTATGCTGCTTGAAGCGTTTAGTGTTACATTTTCGTTTACGAATACGGTTGAAGGAGTATAAGTTATGTTTAGTTGAGGAGTGTTTATGACTTGCATGTACTGTCGCAGAGTGTTGTCATCGGGGTTCGTATCATTTTCGACATCGACGTGGACTGTCATGTTGTAATTTCCAATTTGCGTTATTTCTGACCAGACCCATTCAAGTGTTGCTGTACCTCCTTGAGTAAGAGTGTCATTTAGTAGCCACTGTTTGATTAATGCTGAATTGCTGTACAAGGTTACATTAAGGTTTTCTTCCTCAGCGGTTCCATTGTTCATTAAAGTTACTGAGAATTTTGCGTCTTCACCCAGTATAATTGGAAGCGAGAAATCCTTTCCTCCATGAGTTGCCTTGATAGATAGCGTAGTGATCACCATGTCATGCTCTTCTATAGCAGTTACGAAGATTGGGTCGGAAACTTCTGTGTTGTCTGCTTCGTCTTCGTAGGGAATGGGTGTTGCAGTTGCGTTTATCACATAGTATTTTTCAGGTTCCACTCCTGTTGTGTTCCATTCGAAGGTAAATATTTTAGCGCCTTTGAGGGTGAAGTTTCGTGCTTCGATGAGCGTCCATGTCGTCAAGGATGTGTTGTAGTATATGGCCAAGGTGAAGTTTTCTTTTTCGACGCCTATTCCGTTGTTTTCAACAGTAACGTCAATTGTTACTGTACTATTAACCAACGTTCTGAAAGTGGGAGTCAATTCCACATTTTGGACTGCTATGTTTCTAGATTTCACGATAGTAACCGAATGGGTTGTTTTAGAGCTGTTGGTTCCTGAATTGTCTTCAACGATAAGTGACACGGTATATGTTTTGGACATATACGTGTGGTTAAAGGTGTGAGTAATTACAGGGTTGGTAGTGCTTGTAGCGTTTCCGTCGCCAAAATCCCAATAATACTTCGCTATGGTGCCGCCTGGGTCGTAGCTTTCAGAAGCATTGAAGATCACTGGTTTTTCTACGACGCCTATTTCAGGCCACCATGAGAATTTGGCGATAGGAGCACCTGCGGGTGTAAAAAGTCCATCCTTAATTTCCCAGCCTCCTTTTAGAGGACTGCCCTTACTATCCGAAAGTTTACTATCCTCATCTATATGGAGAATACAGGCTCCGCTTAAACTGATAATTTTGAATGTCATGTTGAAGGCTATTCCTGTGCCGTCGAATGCTGGTGCTGGGGACATGCTTGCGTAGGCTAGCCAGTATGTGCCTTCCGTAGCGTTAACATCGTCTTTGATGGACATTCCTGGTTCGTGGAGTATTCCGTCTGGATAGTCTTCCACCGGGATTTTCGCCGTGTGGCTCACATACTCAAGTATCGACGGGTCCCAACTAAACCTTATATCCACACCGTAAAGATCTGTAACATTAAACACAACAACATCAATAGTGAAGATATCGTTTAGGCCGCCTGTGATGTTTTCCGGGTCAACGTAAACTACTGTGTAAGGTTGTGCTGAAGCTGTATGGCTTAGCGGTAGGTTGCTCAATGGCCATTTAACATAATAGTCTAATAGCATGCCAGAGTTCACAATTGCTACTGCTAAAATGACAATTGTTAATGCTTTTCGAAGCCTCAATTCTTTCACCTTTTCGAAGTAGAATTGGAACTGGCTCATTTAAGCTTTATCTTTTAAACATCATATAGCAAACATTTTTGGTTGTTTAAATGTTGTTTTGAAGTTCGCATAGAAGATTTTTCCAGAAACTTTTTAATCTATGAAGTACTCATTACATTTTGCTGAAAGAGAGGAAAGGAGAAAGGAAAAGTGAACAGTAGATTTGAAAAACTGGTAAGTATTTTCTTTGTTGCATTGCTTGCCTTAAGCGGCTTAATGATAACAGTAAGACCTGTTTCAGCAGCGCCAACAGCTGTCTCGGTAGTGCCATCACCATTAGAGTTTGGTCCAGCAGACTGCGTAGGCCAAGAATTCACAATCACGGTGGAAATCACAGATGTTACTGACCTCTATGGTATTGACATAAAGTTCGCTTGGGACCCTGAATATCTAGCATATGTAAGTCATACGGCGCACATTCCAGTGGAGGACTATCCGGACGGTGTTCTCCATGAGCCTGGAATGTTCATCAAGGACGATGTTGATGATGTAGCTGGAACATACTGGGTAGCATATTCCAGCATGGCTCCAGCAGAACCATTCGACGGCTCTGGCATAGCCTTTGAAATGACTTTCAGGATTGTTAAGCAGCCGATGGCCCCTGACCCAGATGTAACCATTGTCCTAGACCTTGTTTCTACAGATCTCGCTAACAGCGGCGGATCACCAATAACCCATGAAAGAAACGATGGAACAGTCATCATCCACAGTAAACCATTCAGTTATCCACCTGAACCACTACTGAAGATTCTGCCTGAATCAGTTTCAGGCTTGCC
>PIXZ01000020.1:12336-27399 GCA_003601605.1 Candidatus Bathyarchaeota archaeon | reverse complement strand
TTAAAACCACGGCTAAGGCTGGAGACATAGCAGCCTTTGACGTTGTAGTGCCTGCTGGAAACACTGGACAGCCTCCAGGGCCCATTATAAGCCAGTTGAACGCTGCTGGTTTGCCCACTCGAATTGAGGCAGGAAGTGTTTGGATAACCAAGGACACCCTAGTTGCTAAAAAAGGCGAAGTGATTTCCGAAAGGCTTGCCAGCGTCTTGTCAAAGCTTGGAATAAAACCTGTTGAAGCAGGTCTCGTAATGAAAGTTGTTTATGACAATGGTTTAATAATAACTCAGGAGCACTTGCAAATCGACATTGAAAAGACAACGCAGGAAATTGTAAACGCCCATGGAGAAGCCTTTGCCTTATCTGTAAGCGTTGCCTATCCGACAAAGGAAAACATGGTTACGCTTCTGCAGTTAGCTCACCAAGAAGCTTATGCCTTATCCATAAATGCGGCGATACCTACCAAAGAAACTATAGTTGACTTGGTTAGAAAGGCTCATGCTCAAATGTTAAGTTTAAGTAGTAGGCTTCCCTCTTTAGAGGAAAAAACCGAGTCTGGTGAAAAAAGTTAAAATAGTTGAATGGAGAGGTGAAAAGGTATGGAATACATTTACGCTGCCATGCTCCTTCACAAGGCTGGAAAGGAAATAAACGAAGAAAACCTAACGCAAGTTTTGACAGCTGCAGGCATAAATGCTGATGCAGTGCGCGTTAAAGCTTTAGTGGCTTCTTTAGCAGAGGTTGATATAGAAGAAGCCATTAAGTCTGCTCCAGCAATGATGGCTCCAGTAGCCGCTCCCACGACACAAGCTCCAACTGAAGAAGCTAAACCAAAGGAAGAAGAGAAGAAAAAGAAGGAAGAGGAAGAGAAAGCTAAAGAAGAAGCAGCGCTTGAAGGGCTTGGAGCACTATTCGGATAAAAACTGTTTTCTTTTCTCTATCTTTATAATTCCCATCTTAATGTTTCAGTTTCTTAAATGCTACAAGAGGCAACCATCCACAGATAATCATTAAGGTGCCTGGAAACGCTCCCAATTTATAATTTAATAATATGGTTTCAAAAATGAAAAAGGATATAGACATGGCTACAAGGGATAGAAGAGCAAACTGTTTTCCATATTTTCTGAGTGATTGTATCCCGATGAGTCCCGCAAAAAAGAAGTCCCCTAGTCCCAAGGACATGTAAACGGTTCCTCGTTCTGTTATTATTACTGGGATTGTCGGAACCGAGACCAGCACCGGCAGTCTGAGGCTTGAAATATGCATTGCTGCTGAAACCATTGTGCCTGTAAATAAAACTAGGATGATGTCCATAACTGTTAGAAGTCCTATGAAAATCATGGTTGTTTTCCATGTGAAGAGGCTTCCAAGATAAAGCGTTATTAAAATTGCGAAAATTACTCCGTACATGTTTAGGAGGTAGGGGAACCATATTGGTGTTCCGCTGTAAAACATGTATAGAAGGATGAATAATGCTGGCGGAAGTATCGCTAAATACCATCTCTCGCCGCTTACAACTCTGTTCTCTTCGTAAAGCAATGTTATAAATGTGAAGGCGGACAAGCATAAAAGGGCTATAGCGCCATAAGCAACAATGTTGTAATTATTAAAAGTGAAAAGGCTGACAATCGCTGCTGTAAGACACGTAAGGAAAATGGTAGTGCTAAACAGTTTAGCTTTGGTTTTCTGAAAATCTGAAAACACGTAAGTGAAAATGAAAAGCAGCATAGAGTATGAAAAGAGAAAAATTGCCATTACAGCCATTTGTGGAACAAGAACAATGAGAGAAACTGTTACGCTTATAGCAGCAACGAGAAAAACAGCCTCTTTAACGCTGAATTCTTTTTCCTCAAGAACGCTTTTGAGCTTTCTTTCAACTTTTCCTGCTAGAAGAGCAGAGGCTGTTGAAACCACAAAAAGGGTTAGGGGCATAGCGATGTCGAAATACATAAACGCACATACACAAAACAAGCATTTAAACGTTAAACGAAAAATGCATGTTCAGAATAGCTAAAGAAGCAAAAACAGCCTCTTCAGTTCTAACAGTTTCCGTTCCCTGCCTTGGAATAGTGTTCACAACAAAATCCATCACATCATCAAGAACAAGCCCATCGCTCTCAACTATCTCGTACAAACCTTTTGTTGGAGCCCCAAAAGCCACTAAGACATTTTTGGCTTTTCTCCATTTTTCCACAATTTCTTCTAGCACCTTTGAAAGTGAAACTCCATATTTGGAAGTGGCAACAGTCAAATCAAAACCTAGATTCTTTACAAGTCTTCCGAAAGGTTGTTTCGCGAGAGTAACTTTATAACCCCAATAGGCGGGTATTTCTTTTTTGTCTGCCAACTCAATTATAGGACGCTTTTTAACATCCACAATTTTCACTGTAACTCTTTTGTTAACAGCCAACTTTTTATTAGGCATTAACGCCAACTCTTCAACTCCAATGTCAACAAGCGAACCCTTTCCCGTTTTTGTAACAACCACTCCTTCACGGTAATCCCCAACTTTCAAATCTTTCATTTTATTTCCTAAAGGATGGTGCGGCGTTCTTAAAGGTGGAAGTATACCAGCATATCGCAATTCTGATCTAATCTTGAAAAGCCTTTTTCGCAAATACTGCGGTGTCTCCATATAACCAAGCAAAGTGGCGATTAAATCCGTATCCTTTTTCTGGTCTTTTTTAGGCTCGTCTGGATAAACTATTATTTCATCCACTCTAAAAATTGCTGCAGCTCTACCTATTAACCCTATTTTCGAGGTTTTCTCGCGTAAGTGAGGTGTATCAGAGACAAGAGAAGCGGGTATAGCTATAGAAATTTTCTTTCTTTCCAAACTTATTTTTCCGCCTAAGCCCTTTTCTTTAAAAGCTAAAAACCTAATATAAGATTTTACAAATGGTGAAAAAATGAGTGGAGAAGAGAAAATTTTAGGCGATATTGAAGAGATTAAAAGAATCGACAGAAATAATATGCTTTCTTTCTGCGTTAACGCGCCTAAACATTACGCGAATGCCTTAAAAATGGCTCAAAAAACGCCAGTAAACTATCAAAAACCAGAGGCAGTTATAGTGGCTGGGATGGGTGGTTCCGCCATAGGCGGCGAACTGCTTAAAGACTGGGCGAGGGATAAAGTAAACGTTCCAATAGAAGTTAATAGGGAATATTTGCTACCCGCCTACGCTGATGAAAAAACTCTAGTTTTTATTATCAGCTATTCGGGTGAAACTGAAGAATCCTTAAGCGTTTTTCTCGACGCTTTAAGGAGACGTTGTATGATTTTTTGCATAAGCTCTGGAGGAAGCCTCATAGAATTCTCAAAAAAGTTGCATGTTTCTCATTTACAAATCCCTTCGGGAATGCCTCCGCGTGCTGCTCTTCCTTACTTGTTTTCGCCTCTTCCTCTGATTTTAGCGAAGATTGGCTTAGTTTCAAGCGTGCAACCAGAATTTTCTAAGGCTATAAAAACATTAGAAAAGGTTAGCTATGAGAATTCTCCTGAAAAGGCTGTGGATGAGAATTTTTCAAAGAGGTTGGCGCTTGGTGTTTGCGGGACCATGCCTATAATTTACGGGTTTGGCTTTTATCGTGCAGTTTCTCAGCGTTTTAAACAGCAGTTTAATGAGAATAGCAAGGTTCCTTCAAAATGGGACGTTTTTCCAGAGTTAAATCATAATGAAATAGTGGGTTGGGAAAGAGCGGACAAACTGGCAACGTGTTTTTCAACAGTTTTTATTCGAGACGAAGATGAGCCTGAAGAGACAAGGTTACGAATTGAAATTACCAAAGAGCTCATACAGAAAAATGTAGCAAAAATTTTCGAAGTCTGGAGTTTAGGCGAAAGCAAATTAGCTAAAATGCTTTCCACGATTTTAATTGGAGATTTTACAAGTGTTTATTTGGCTGTGCTGCGAGGCGTAGACCCTACACCAGTGAGAACAATTTCTTTGTTAAAGGATAAAATGAAACAAAGCGGAGTAAAAGAAAAGGTAATAGGCGAACTGCAAAAAATGGCTGCAAAAGGAACCTATCTTTAAGCATTTCCTTTGATAAAATTGGCAAACATTTCTTCTGCAGCGTCCAGTGATACAAGTTTTGGAGGATGTTTGAAAGCATAAGCACATATAGGCAGTATTGCTCCCTTCAGTTTTCTGTTTAAGGCGATTTTTACAGCTCTTATAACATCAAACAGCACGGAACCAGCATTAGGCGCGTCGATTGTTGATAGTTTCAAGTCTATCTGCATAGGCGTATTGCAAAAGTAGATTCCTCTAATCCAGAAATAGCTGTCTCGTCTATTTTCCAGAAAATCCACATAATCTGTAGAGCCAGCAACAACTTCCGCTTTATAGGGTAGAGCAATCTCAACAGTCTTTGTCTTAACAGCTCTTTTCAGCTCCTTAGCTCTTTCTAAAGTATGCAAGGACTCTGTTCCTCCACCAACATCCAGTTGATAAGTTTGTGTTATGCGAACCCCGTGAGTCGAGAGCAGTTTTAGCAAAGTTTTATGCAAGGTAGTTGCACCCACCTGGTCTATTAGATCATCGCCTACAAGCGGCAATTCAGCATACTCAAATCTCTTAGCCCATTCTAGGTCGCTTGCAATAAAGTTTGGCGTAACATTTACAAAAGCGCAATTAGCAGCTAAGGCTTGTTCAGCATACCACTGTGAAGCTTTTAAAGCTCCGCTGGGAAGAAGATTAACCACAATTTCGGCATCTTTCTCTTTTAAAGCATCTGCCACATCTGTCTGTGGTTGGCTGCTCATTTGCACAACATTCCGTGTATATTCGCCTACTCCGTCTAGAACAGGTCCTTTGAGGACGGTAACATCTAATGGCGGAACCTCTACTATTTTTGGGACATCGTTTGGCGGAGCAAATATGGCTTCAGACAGGTCTTTTCCAACTTTTCGCCCGTCAACGTCAAAGGCCGCTACGATTTGGATATCTCTTGGGTGAAAGCCTCCAAGGTAAAGGTGCCGCAATCCTATGGATTTCTCCTTTTCGTTGCAATTACTGTAATATTGTAAACCTTGAACAAAAGCCGAAGCACAGTTTCCAACACCAACCAGAGCCACTTTAATTTTCGCCACTCTTTTACACCTTCTCGTTTGCACTTCATATTCTACGACTAATTTATAAATTGCTAGGCAATTTAACTGCTAAAAATGGAGAAAGGTTAGATGAAAACATGGTTAGACATAGCGGTTTTGCGTTGTCCCCACTGTGGGCATTATTACGTAGATGCGTCATGGTATGTTATAGAAATGGAATCAGACATCCAATGTGGACGTTGCAAAAAAGAATTTAACAGTAGAAAAAACGCAACAGACCGGATACTGCTTGAGTGTCAAATAGATGAAAATGGAAAACTGCAAAATGTAAAAATCGCTAAAACCTTGAAGCTTGATGAACTATCTGGAAACTAGTGTCTCAACTGGCTGATATTCCTCAAAAATTTTAGACCTTTGAAGAACATCCTTCCAAAGTTCCAACCCCTTCGTAGTTCTCCATTTCTGTGGCGCTGGCAAACCCAAAACCACAATTTTATCTTCCTTCTCAATTTTCTCTGCTGTTATGCATTTGCCAGTTTTCGGGTTTACTGGCGTAATTATGTCGGGAGCTATGGCGGAAACTTTTCCATTCATGTAAGCAATTAATACCTCGTTTTTAGCTTTAAATTTAAACAGTTTCCCACTGAATTCCTTTGTTCCTTTAAGTTCAACTTCGATAAAAGTAAACCCCGCCTTTGTTTCTCTCTTAACATTGTCTACAATTCCTTCAAAAAGTTTAAAACCGCCAGTTTCCTCCAAAACCGCTTTAATGGGGTTTTTTGCCGTTCGCAACAACTTCCCAATTTTCATGGCTTTTGATAAGCTAAACTGAATAGGTGACGATTTAGCTTGGATTGCTGTTAGGATTCTTCTGGCTGTGTATGCGCTTTGATTCCATTCTGCAGCGAGAACGCGCGCTACTCTTTCTGCAGCCTCAGAGTCAGAAGTTTCTTTCACGATGACTATGTTTTTTGCATGCACATCTGCGACTACCATCGGTGTTAATGGAATGCCATCAATAGTGTAAACTTTTAAGTGGACTTCTGGAACAGACCTGCCAGCACCGTCTCCGTCTATTACTGGTATTTCGCTTCTTGCAGCAACATCAACTGCAACTAAAGTGTTAAAACCACCTAGTTCAACAGGAATTGTAGCATAAGCCGAAAAACCAGCATATGATTCTAAAGCTTTCAACGTTTCAACCGCAGCGTCAGAATCGTATTCTATTGCTGTGGTTGCGCCTACACAAGCAAAGTTAACAACTTTCGCTTGGTCTGGTATTTCGGAGGAAGCCGCAAGCGTAGCCTTATACCCTTCAGAAAACATTTTCTCAACTATTGTATAGCCGATTTCAGGGTCGCCTCCGCCGCCAGCAGAAAAAATTGCAGCGCCATCTACTAAATCCAACAAGTCTTGCTGAGTTAAATTTTTCAAACTTTTTCACTTCTCTACATCTATTACCTATTTTGCCTTGAAAATTTATTATTAAGTAAGTCTTAAACTCTTTGAACACTCAAATTACAGAGGCTAAAAAATTGGCGAAAAAGGAGAAAACCCGAGACAAATTCACAATAATCAACGAGTTAGCCCGCAGAAGAGGATTCTTTTGGCAATCCTACAAAATATACGGTGGAGTCAGCGGCTTTGCCACTTACGGTCCTTTAGGCGCAAAATTAAAACAAAATATAGAAAGAAAATTGCGAGAACTCTTTGTAAACAAGCTTGGAATCCTAGAAATAGAATCACCCATAATAGCTCCAAGCAAAGTTTTCGAAGCTTCAGGACACGTGGACCATTTTAAAGAACCCATGGTCGAATGCTTAAAATGCAAAAAGAGATTCAGAGCTGACCATCTGCTTCAAGAAACCGCCAAAATCAGCGCGTGGGAAATTGAAAAAATGAGCCTAAAAGAGCTTAGAACCGCCATAGAAAAGCATAAGATTAAATGCCCAGAGTGCAACGGTGCATTTGGCGAACCAAAACAGTTTTTAACAATGTTCAAAACTACAATAGGCCCGTATTCAAAGGCTGTTGCTTACGGAAGACCCGAAGCCGCACAAGGAATCTTCGTAGAATTCAAACGCTTATACCAAATGGCACGGGAAAAGCTTCCCTTCGGTGTTTTACAGATAGGTCACGCTTTAAGAAATGAAATTTCTCCACGACAAGGCTTGATAAGGCTGAGAGAATTTACGATAATGGATTTGGAATTTTTCTTCGACCCTGAAGAACCCAACTGTTTCCTGTTGAAAGATGTTAAAAATGAGAAATTGCGATTACTGTTGGCTAAAGATAAACTTAAGGGTTCTGAAAAAATAACAGAAGTCAGCGTTAAAGAAGCGTTAGAAAAAGGCTATATAAATGCTGAGTGGCAAGCTGTTTTTATGGCTTTTGCAAAAAAATTGCTTGTTAGCCTAGGGGTTCCGGAAGAAAAGCAACGTTTTATCGAAAAACTTCCATGGGAAAGAGCCCATTATGCGCTGCAAAGTTTCGACCAAGAAGTTCTTGTGGAAAGATGGGGATGGGTGGAAGTTTCTGGTCATGCTTACAGAACGGACTATGACTTGAAGAGACATATGGAGTTCAGTGGAGAAGACATGAGTGTTTATAAGGAGTTTGAAAAACCCAAAGAGAAGGAAACCATAGTTATAAAGCCTATAATGGCTAAGCTGGGTCCCGCATTTAAGTCTAAGGCTGCTAAAATTTCAGAAATGATTTCCAAAGCAAACCCAACAGAGGTTGAAGAGTCTTTAAAGAAAAAAGGCTTTTACATGCTTGATGGATACAAGATTTTGCCCGAGCATGTAGAAGTTTTACGTCAAAAAGTTCTGGAACGTGGAAAGCATTTTATTCCTCATGTTGTCGAGCCGAGTTTTGGCTCTGATAGGCTTGTTTACGTTGCGTTGGAATATGCATACCATGTAAAGGATGACAGGGCAATACTGGGTTTTCCAAGAGACATAGCGCCAATACAGTTGAGCGTATATCCGCTCGTGAGCAAGGATGGACTACCCGAAAAAGCCTTGGAAGTTTATAAAATGCTTGTTGACGAGGGTTTTGTAGTGGAATACGATGAGGGAGGCTCTATTGGAAGGCGGTATGCTCGCGCCGATGAGGTTGGCATACCACTGGGGATAACGGTAGATTATGAAACATTAAAAAATGAAACTGTCACTATCCGCGATAGGGATTCGTGGAAGCAGGTTAGAAGCCGGATTAAAGAATTACCAGAACTTCTGCACAAATATTTTAGGTGGAAAATCAATTTTGAAGATTTAGGAGTTCCTCTTGAAAGCTGATTTTCGTTAGCTTTTTTAACACTTTAGTATACTTAATGTTAGAAAAAACACCCCTATTTTGTGGGCGGGAAAACTTTGGTGCTTCCAACAGAAACCGAACGACGTGTAAAAAGAAGAGCGTTAAACGTTTGCCAAGACCACCTACGAAAAGTTCTAAACTTAACGAGAAAGATTCCCCAGATGATAGACTGTTTTATAAGAGAAGATTTGGAAAGGGCAAGACAACTATTCAATGAGATTAGAAGCGGAGAAGACGAAGTAGACAATGCTAGGAGACTGGTTTCCCAAGAACTTGCTGAAATAGGCGCAATTCTGCTCAGCAGAGAAGACTTTCTGAGATTCACTAACCTAACAAGCGAGATTGCAGATTTCTGCGAAGGCATAGCTTTCCGGATAGTTGAAATCATGGAGCACAAGTGGAACGTTCCAAGGGACATAAAAAAGGATTTGATGAGGCTTTCCGAAGCTGTTTTGGAAGCTGTGCTTAGGCTTAGAGAAACAATGATGGTTCTCAGCTATGGTTCAGCCAAAACTTTGGAAAAAGCAAAGGATGTAGAAATTGCTGAAAGAGTCGTTGACGAGCTCTATCGCGAAATAGAAATAAAACTTCTAAACTATAAAATAGAATTTCCAGCCTTCATTCTCTTAAGAGACGTAATCCAACTTTTGGAGGATTCCGCGGACAAAGCTGAAGATGCTGCTGACGCTGCAAGGATACTATCTTTCATCATGTAAGTTCTAAGGCGGATAAAACTGTGCCTAAAAAAATTTCGGTGGAATTTGTTGAAAATTTTCTAATAGTGTGGAACCCGAAAGAAGGTTCAGAACTTTACAGAAAAGGTTTTTACGGAAAACCCCTTGGAATCGCAAAACCAAAAGTTCCCGAATTTAAGGTTCCTCTAATTTTAGACTTGATGGAAGGACTATATCTTGCTGAAAAAGGAATAATCAGCGTATATGAAGGGGCTGAAAAAAAGAAGGTTCGCCTCAAAACCTTGCGGCAAAGAGCAAGAAAGTTGTACGAGGAATTTGACGAGAAATACGCTGTTTACAGCGATTTGCGAGACAGTGGTTTAGTGGTTACGCCTGGAATAAAGTTTGGATGCGACTTTGCAGTTTACAAGCATGGTCCTGGAATTGAACATGCACCGTACATGGTTTCTGTTAAGAAAGCAAAGTCAGAGATTACAGCCACGGAAATTGTTAAAGCTGGAAGACTGGCAACAACTGTGCGTAAGAGGTTCATTATAGCAGTTCCAGACTTGGAAAAAGAAAGGATACGCTATCTAATATTCAAATGGTTTAAAGCCTAAAATTACTGAGATTTAATGTTTAAAATATTTTTTAGAATTTCTTCTTCAAGGGTAGACGCATTAGGATTCTCTATTATTCTTCCAACCTCTTCTCCACTAGCCTCTGCCACAATAATTAGCGGAATTTTATCCACATTAAATATTTCCACTTCTGGAGGGGATGGAGGTATTCTCCACTTTTTTGCATTACTTAAGGCGTCTTTCATAAGCCCTCCGAAAATTCTAACCTCTAACCCTGTTGCTTCAGATATGAGTGCCAAAACGGGTATATGAGTAGCACAGTCTTTGCACCATTCCGCTGAAAAAGCAATAATTAGGTATTTGTCTGCAAATCGTTTTAGTTCATTTAGCGTTTGCTGTTTTGGCTTGTAGGTTTGTTTTCTTGTGAAAAATTTTTCTCGAAAAGGTTGTTTTAGGCTTTCCATGTATTGGTTTATAGAAACTGTTTTCCTTCTTACTTCGAGTAAATCTATTTTCATAAGACCTAGCCTGGCATCAAAGTTTGGTTTACAAACTCTCCTCTGACGTACTGGTGTGGATAAATTTTTGTTGCCGTTAACTTGCACCCCTCTGCTATTGTTACGTCATCAGCTATAACTGAAACTTTTTCTATTTTTGTTGGTTTCTTTGAACTTGAAAGGATGGTTACGTGTCTGCCTATGATGCTTTCTTTTATCTCTGCTTTTTCCGCTATTATAGCTCTGTCCATAACCGCGGAATTTACTATTACAGCGCCTTTGCCAATTTTTGTGTAATTGTCAATGCAAGAGTTCACTATCCTCACGCCGTCGCTTATCTGACAATGTCTTCCAATAAGAACTGTACCTTCCACCTCGATTTTGCCTTGCCTAATTTTTCTTATTATCTCTTTCCTGCGTTTTTGGGATTCACTGCTTTCGCCCTGAATCCATATTTTTGCCTCTTCGCTTATTTTCCCGCCAAATTCTGTTAAGGATGAAAATCGTCCGTTGAGCATGTCTTGCACTGCTTCCAGATAGCGTTTAGGCGTACCCACATCATACCAACATCCTTTTAAGACATAGCCGTAGACGGGTCTTCCAGTTTTTATCACGTAAGGTATGAAGTCGTAGCCGAAGTCCAGCCTATTTTTTTCTTTAATTATCTGTTTGACGCCTTTTTCTTTGAAAATTTTCCTTATTTCCGGTGAAACCATGTATAATCCGGTGTTGGCAAGATTGGATGGAGCTTCTTTAGGCGTAGGTTTTTCAACGAATCTTGCTATTCTCATGTCCTTATTTATTTCTGCTATTCCATAACCTTCCACGTTTTCAACCTCTCTCAATGCGATGGTCATTATTGCTTCTTTCTTTCGGTGAAATTCTACGAGTTCCTTCAGGTCTACATCGAAAATGTTGTCGCCTTGCACTGCGAAAACTGGGTCTCTAACATTGTAATATTCCATGTTTATTCTTGCCGAGTCTGCACTGCCTAAATCGTCCACGTTTGGCTGATATTTTATGTGAACTCGAGGGCTTATGTTGTATCTTGCAGAAAATCCGTAGCCAGATTCAAAATAGTCGTGTAAGTCTCTATAGTTCGTGTAGCCTTTCACCCCGAAAATAAAGTTTCGGATTCCCTGACGTGCAAGAGACAAAAGTGAAAACTCTATCAGAGGTCTGTTTAATAGGCGTATACACGCCTTGCTAGTTTCCGCTGTTAAGGGAAGCAGACGCTTAGCTTTCCCTCCAACAGGAATTATCACTCTTAATCTTTCTGGAGCATAGTTGTCGCGCAAAAGATTTGCCACCAACTTTACAATGATTTATATGCCCAAACGTATTAAACTTTCTAATTTAATCGTGAATTTTAATAACACAATTAAGATTTATGGTTTAATGCAAGGTTAGAGCTGTATGCGTAAGCTGTTTGGATATTTGCGTTTGATGCGTCCGATAAACTGTCTAATGATGGGTTTTGCCGTGATAGTAGGTGCTGCCCTCGCAAACCCTAAGAGCATAGAGAGTTCTTTCCATTCTTTGATTTTAGGATTTCTCACGGGTTTTAGTTTAACAGCTGCGTCTATGGCTATAAATGACTATTATGATAGGGACATAGACGCCATAAACGAGCCGAAACGTCCAATACCAAGCGGCTTGATAAAGCCAAAGGAAGCATTAACCTTCGCTTTTGCATTAACGGTTATAGGTTTTGTAACAGCCTCTTTAACAAGTATTCCATGTTTCCTAATCGCAATTTTAGCATGGTCCATTTTTGTACTTTACACGACTGTAGGAAAACGCAGCGGTTTTCCCGGCAATCTTCTTGTCAGCACATGCGTTATTATACCTTTCATTTATGGAAGTGCCGTTGCAAACACTTTTGAATTAAACGTTTTGTTTTTCGTTTTAATGGCTTTTCTTTCTAACACTGGGAGAGAGATAACCAAGGGAATAGTGGATGTTCAAGGAGATAAGCTGCGAAACATAAGGACATTGGCTGTGAGTTATGGAGAAAAAACCGCTGCGGTTGTGGCGGTTTTGTTTTATCTTTGCGCTGTCTTGTTAACCCCTATCCCATGGCTTTTAGGCATAGTTTCATTTTGGTTTGTTCCTTTTGTTGCATTGACAGATTTCGGACTTATAACTTCCTCATACATGCTTCTTAAAGACTTTTCAAGAGAAAATGCTAAAAAGGTTAAGAACATGGTTCTTTTCTGGTTTATTTTCGGATTGTTAGCTTTTATGTTTGGTGTTCTGGTGAAATAGTGTATGAGTAGCCAAGAAGCTTCTTGGAACATTCTCTTAATGGTAATTTGTTACGCCTACATTATCTTGATTATTTTTATATCAAGCAAATTAAACAGTTTAAAGCAGATTTCGCGAAAAACATCTCGAAAATTTTTACATGCAATGATTGGAAATCTTCCATTTCTCATACCGTTTTTCACACAAAACATTTGCCCCTTTCTTGTGGCAGCCCCATTCATACTTGTAACATTTCTAGCTTCATCTTATTCTCCATTTAAAATCATGAATGAAAAGTTGAAGGGACTTGCAGACATAACAGAAGAAGGACACCATTTAGGACTAGTGTTTTACTCCATTTCTTACACTATTTTGGCTTTATTTTTAGCTTCAAAGGCGTATGTAGTTGCCGCCGGAATTTTACCCATGGCTTATGGTGATAGTGCGGCTTCGGTGGTGGGCGGACGTTATGGTAAAAGAAGATACCGTTTTCTTGCAAATAAAAGTCTAGAAGGCTCAGCTGCAATGTTCCTTGTCAGCTTTTCTAGCTTGCTAATAAGCCTATATTTCTTTTCCACGATTTACGCGTTCTCTTTTCTTGACAAAGTTATCGCCGCCTTTGCCGCATCAGTGGTTGCTACAGTTTCGGAAAGTTTATCACCGCTGGGCTTCGACAATTTAACTGTGCCGATTCTAAGCGCTTCAACTTTTCTTTTAGTTGGCGGGGGTGCTTGAACCTTTGACTTTCATAGTTATCGATGGTTTGGATGCTTCTGGAAAAACCACTCAAGCTTTCAGGCTTTATAACTTTCTCAAAAAGAGTGGAAGAACAGTTTTTCTGCGTTTTCATCCTTCCAACGATAACTTTTTCGGGGTAAAAGCTAAACAGTTTCTCTATCTTAAAGGGAAAAACGCTCATTTTGCAGCAGCTTTTTTCTACATGGCGGACGTTATCCGTTCAATACTGCTGTATTCTTGGCGAAAGTATGATTGTACCATTTTTGTTCGCTACTTGATGGGAACCGCCTATTTACCCGAACCATTACACCGAATAGCCTACCACTTCTTTGTTTTCATCGTACCCACATCAAAATACATGTTTTTTCTAAATGTTGCTCCAAAAGAGGCTTACAGACGGCTTTTGCAAACACGCAGAAAACGTGAGATGTTTGAGACTTTAGAAGAATTGGAAAAAACTAGATGGAAAGCTCTTTTTCTAGCGTTAATAGATAAATGGATAATTGTAAATGCCGACAAACCTGCAGATGATGTTGAGAAAGAAATCAGAGAACACTTGCAAAATAAACTCTAAAATTTTATTGCGGTTCCATATTAACCGTTACAACAGTTTCCGAAAGCTGTTTCTTTATGCTTCTCTCGATTCGCGAAGCAATTCTGTGGGCTTCTTTTACAGGAGTCTGGCTTGCAAAGCTGCAGTCTATGTTTATGTAGCGTGTCTTGCCAGCCATGTACGTAACGATTTTTTTACATTTCAAAACTTGTTGGAAACCTTCAAGATTTTTCTCAACAATTCTTCGTATTTCATTTTCATCAACTTCTGAACCTTTTTGCATTTTTTCGTTGAAAGGCTCAATGTGCACCCCAACGTTTTCAACACTGCCCAGTCTTTCGATTATTTTCCTCTCGATTTTCTTAGTTATGTTATGGGCTTCTTCTATGGAAAGAGAAGGGTCTACACTTGCATGCAACGTAACATAGAGTTTTCCACAAGTGTACACTGCGGTCGCGGCATGGGCTTCTTTTACACCTTCAACTTCTGTGGCAAGTTTTTCTACAAGTCTTTCGGTTTGCATTCCTTTTTCTAAAGGTTCCACATGTAGCACAATCTCAGCGTTTTTCAACGACTTTTTCAAGGTGTCTTCAACTCTAGTGGCTGTAGCGTGGGCTTCTTCAAGGTTCATATAATCTGGCACTTTTACTGTGGCTTCAACAAAAGTTTTGGCTCCAGCCTTTCTAACTCTTAATTTTTCACATTTGCAAATTCCTTTTGTTTCCAAAATTTCTTTTCTGACGTGTTCCACTATTTCTTTCGGGGCTATGTCGGTTAGCTCCATTCCGCTGGTCCAAATAAGCTTAATACTTAAGTATCCTATTGTCCCGCTAAGAATAAGGGATGCTAAAGAATCTCCTATGTAAAATCCTAGCGTTGCCAAACCGAAACCTAAAAACGCTATAAGTGTGGAGCCTAAATCTGTAAGGGCATGGTAAAACCCAACTTTAACCGTAACGCTTCCTTCTTCTGCGCCGTGGAGTGTTTTAACTCTTAAAATGTCCATGCAAAAGGTGTAAACTATAGCAGCAAATCCTACAAACTCCCATTCTGGAACAAGATACTTTCCATGTTCCAAGAGTCTGCGAACAGCCTCTGCAAGTATAAGAAGTGCAGTGCCAAACAATATTATTCCACCTATCAGCCCGCCTACGGGCTCCATCTTTTCATGCCCATACATGTGCTCCTGATCTGGAGGTTTAAGCGAAGCCTTTGTCGTGACTAAAAGAACAATCATTGATATCGTGTCTAGTAGGGCGTGAGCACCATCGCTTAAAATTGCCAAACTTCCACTTAAAAATCCCAAAACAACTTCTACAATAACAACACTTGTTATTGCGGCGGTTGAAATTTTCAAAGCTTTTAGCTTGTAGCTTTCTTCTTTTTTAAGCATTAATCTTCA
>PIXZ01000020.1:0-12272 GCA_003601605.1 Candidatus Bathyarchaeota archaeon | reverse complement strand
TTGCAAAACATTTAAAAATAAAGCACCTTATGATATTTTGGTGCCTAGGGTGCAAGGTGAACGTTTTAACTTTGCCTAAGCATTCCAAACCTTTTCTAAAGCGTAGCTTCTATTCTTTGAAAATTTTGAAGGGGGTTCTGGTTGATGAGTGTTAACGAAATATTAGATGGAAACCTAACCGAGAAAGAAGTTGAATTGAAAGGCTGGCTTGTCACGAAGCGTTCAAGCGGTGGAGTTCAGTTTCTCGTCATAAGAGATGGAACCGGGATGATACAGGCAACTGTTCACAAGGAGGATGTCGCGGAAAAAATATTTAGCGACGTAGAAAAGCTTACGCAAGAATCAACCATTATAATTAAAGGGGTCGTCAAAGAAGACAAGAGAGCTCCTGGCGGCTACGAAGTGAGAGTCAGAGATTTGCAGATTGTTCATTTGGCAGAGAGAGAATATCCCATAGCCAAAAAGTCTCATGGTGTAGACTTCCTAATGAATTTTAGACAATTATGGATTAGAAGCCCAAGACAAACTGCAATACTTAAAATACGCGCTGAAGTTGAAAAAGCATGCAGAGACTTCCTCGACGAGAACGGTTTCACATTAACAGACTCGCCTATTCTAACACCCTCATCTGTTGAAGGAGTGGCAACCCTATTTGAAGTCCCATATTTTGGAGACAAAGCCTTTCTAACCCAAAGCGGGCAACTTTACGTGGAAGCCACCATAGCGGCTTTCGGCAAAGTCTACTGCTTTGGCCCAACCTTCCGAGCGGAGAAATCTAAGACTCCTAGACATTTAACGGAGTTTTGGATGGTGGAGCCCGAGATGGCTTTCTACAATTTCGAAGATAACCTGAATCTTCAAGAGGAAATGGTAACATACATTGTTAGAAGGGTGCTGAAAAAGCGAAGAAGAGAACTTGAAACTTTGAAAAGAGATTTAAAACCATTAAAAAAAGTTGAGCCTCCATTTGATAGAATAAGCTATAGCGAGGCTATTGAAATGCTGCAGAAGGCAGGATATAAAATCGAGTGGGGCGAAGATTTAGGAGCACCTCATGAAAGATTCATATCCCTAAAATTTGAGAAGCCGGTCTTTGTCCATCGGTATCCGGCGAAAGCTAAAGCTTTCTACATGCAGCCAGACCCCGAAAACCCTGAAGTTGTCTTATGTGCAGATTTGTTGGCGCCTGAAGGCTACGGCGAAATTATAGGGGGTAGCGAGCGTATTCACGATTTGAAAATACTTGAGCAGAAAATAGAAGAGTTTGGCTTGCCTAGGGAGGCTTATGAATGGTATTTGGATTTGAGAAGGTATGGTTCTGTGCCGCATTCTGGTTTTGGACTGGGAATAGAGAGAACTGTCATGTGGATTTGCAAATTAAAACATGTGCGGGAGACTATTCCATTCCCAAGGACAATAAATAGAATATACCCATAAATTTGTCAAAGACAAGGGATTAGAAAAATGAATAGATTTGTTTATGTAAGCTATTTTTAGGAGCGTATAAAACAATATTTATTGTATATACTAATAAGGAATAAATGCGCTCTTTTAAGTAAGGGAGGGAGCATCCACATTGGGCACTGAAAACCTTGACAAAATTTTCAATCCGAAAAGGGTGGCTGTCATAGGAGCCAGCGACAAAGAAGGCTCTATTGGTGCTAAACTGATGCAAAATCTAGTTGGGGTAGGATACGCCGGGGTGGTTTACCCGGTTAATCCCTTTAAACCAAACATTCAAGGCATAACAGCATATCCCAGCATTACAAAAATTCCGTGGCAAGTAGACCTCGCAATTATTGCAACACCAGCACATACAGTGCCACAGATTGTAGAGGAATGTGGAAAAGCTGGAGTTTCAGGGATAATAATCATATCAGCTGGTTTTAAGGAAGCTGGTAAAGAAGGTGAAGCTCTCGAAAAACAGATTCTTGAACACAAAAAACGTTATAACCTACGTATTATAGGTCCAAACAGCCTCGGAGTAATGAGGCCCCAAATAAAACTAAACGCTACATTTGCCAACAATACGGCCATGCCTGGAAGAATAGCATTTATCTCGCAAAGTGCAGCGTTGTGTGCCTCTGTGCTGGATTGGGCTTCAGAAGCTAACATCGGTTTTAGCGCTGTGGTTTCAACCGGCTCGATGTTGGACGTGGATTTTGGAGACTTTATTGATTACTTTGGAGCAGACCCCCAGACACGCAGTATAATTTTATACATTGAAAGCCTCTCCGATGCGCGAAAATTTATGAGCGCAGCTAGAGGTTTCGCTAGAGCTAAACCCATAGTGGTGATAAAAGCTGGACGTTTCCCAGAGAGCGCGGAGGCAACTCTCTCTCATATTGGAGCACTATGCGGAGAAGATGCTGTTTATGATGCTGCCTTTAGACGAGCAGGCATAGTTCGTGTAGAGGCTGTAAGCGACCTCTTCAACTGTGCCGAGGCGTTAGCCATGCAATCAAATCCAAAAGGTCCAAACCTCACAATTATCACCAATGCTGGCGGACCAGGCATAATGGCCACAGATTCTCTTATAGCTCGTGGCGGACGTCTTTCTCAATTAAGCAGTGAAACTGTCAATTCATTAAAGAAGGCTCTGCCTTCATATTGCCACATTATTAACCCCATAGACATTTTAGAGGAAGCCACTGTTGATAGGTTTAGAAAAGTTATGGAAATATGCTTTACAGATCCTAATAGCGACGGTTTCTTGATTATATATACACCTCAAGGAGCAGCAGACCCCATTTCGACAGCAAAAACAATAATCGAACTTTCCAAACAAGCGAAAAAGCCTGTGTTAGTATCATTTATAGGAGAAGGGACATGTCGAACGGCTAGACAAATTTTGAGAAGAGAGGGCATCCCTGCGTTTAACACACCGGAAGAAGCAGTTTTCACCTTTATGTACATGTATAGTTACACTAAAAACCTAGAGCTTCTCTACCAAACTCCTGAGGAAATTCATGTCGAATCTTCTATTCCAACATTTCTTAAAGAGATTTTGAAAAAAGCTTTTAATGAGGGGCGAAGTGTTCTTAATCAGCCTGAATCTATGTATTTTCTTGAAGCGTATTCTATTCCAACTATAAAGACCGTTGTGGCTAAGAGTCCCGAAGAGGCTGAAACCTTAGCCTCCAATCTAGGGTATCCTGTGGTTATGAAGGCTCTGTCTCCGGAGATGGTTCACAAATCAAAAGCTGGCGGAGTCATCCTTAATGTTTGGTCTCCAACAGAAGTTAAAACTTTTTTCGATAAGTTAGCCGAAAAGGTTAAGGAATTTCATCCAGACGCGGAATTTCGAGGTGTCGTCTTACAACCCATGGTTTGGAAGAGGGGATACGAGCTTCTACTAGGTGCCAAGAAGGATCCCCAATTTGGCTCCGTGATAATTTTTGGAACGGGCGGAGTTTCAACAGAATTAATGCAAGATATAAGTGTAGGATTTCCTCCACTGAACCAGGTGCTTGCAAGGCGGCTTATGGAAAGGACTAAAATCTATAAACTCTTAGAGGCAAGCGGGTTCCGCCAGAACTTTAAGCTTCTTGAAGAAATTTTGGTCAAGTTTTCTCAGCTTGTTGTAGATTTTCCTGAGATAAAGGAAATAGAGATTAACCCGATAATACTGGATGAAAGCAGCGCCGTTGCAGTTGACGCTAGAATAGTTATTGACTCGGAAAAATTTTTAAAAGGATTTACTCCTCACGAGCATCTTGTAATAGCTCCTTATCCAAGGAAATATGTTATCCAATGGACCTTAAAGAACGGGGTTCCAGTTATTCTCCGTCCAATAAGACCTGAGGATGAGGTTTTACTGCGGGAATTTTATCGCTCTCTTTCGGAAGAAACCATGCGGCTTCGATTCTTTCAAGTGTTTAAGGAATTTTCCCACGAAATCTTAACGAGATACTGCAACTTGGATTATGACAGGGAAATAGCCATAGTTGCAGAAACACAAGGGGATGAGAGGAAAGTGATAGGTGTTGGTTTACTCATGATAGAGCCTGGTAGAAAATGCGGAGAGTTTGCGGTTGTTGTTGGAGATCAATGGCAAGGGTTAGGTCTTGGGTCGAAACTAGTTGACTGCATAATTGAAGTTGGTGAGGATATGAATTTAGAAGCAGTCTATGGCTATGTTATTTCAGGTAATTCCAGAATGATTAATTTATGCACAAAAAAGGGTTTCAGGATGGAGCCTCTTGAAGACGGGCTCACGAAAGTAACATTGGACTTAGTTTAAAATTTTATGCGCTACTTTTTGTAGCAACTTTTTTCATGAGTTGCTGTACCGACTCTGGGTTCATAAGGGTTGTAGTGTCGCCTATAGATTCGCCTCTAACTAAAGCCTTTAAGATTCTGCGCATGATTTTTCCGCTTCGTGTTTTTGGCAGTTCGTTGGTAAAAATTATCTTGTCTGGTCTGGCTGTGGGTCCTATTGTAGCGTCTACATGCTTTGTCAGCTCTTTTTTAAGCTGGTCTGAAGGCTCCACATTAGGTTTTAAAGTCACAAAGGCTACGGGCACTTCACCTTTTATGTCATGCGGACAAGCTACAACTGCGCATTCAACAACTGCTTCGTGGCTTGTTATGGCGTTTTCTAACTCAGCTGTTGAAAGTCTGTGACCTGCAACTTTCATTACATCGTCAACCCTACCAGTTAACCGAATGTTTCCAAGCTCGTCCCATTTTCTCGCTCCGTCACTTGTGTAGTAGTATTTCTCGCCGTAAACGCTGAAGTATTCCTTGTACCTCGCAGGGTTTCTCCATACGTTTCTAAGCATCCCCGGAGCGAACGGACTTTTCTGCACCAAGTATCCACCTTCACCTATTGAGACTGGATTTCCAGTTTCGTCTAAAACGTCATGAGTTGTGCCTGGGAAGCTTCTGCCAGCGACTGTTGGAATGAATGGGCCTATGCCTGGTAAGGAGTTGATTAGGGTTCCGCCTGTTTCTGTTTGCCACCAAGTGTCAATGATTGGGCATCTTCCACCGCCAATTGTGTTGAAATACCACAGCCATGCTTCTTCGTTTATTGGTTCGCCCACTGTGCCTAATATGCGAAGACTGTTCAAGTTGTGTTTTTTAGGCCATTCTTCACCCCATTGCATGAACATTCTTATCGCTGTTGGGGCTGTGTAAAACACTGTTACGCCGTACTTTTCTATTATGCTCCACCATCTGTCTGGTTGAGGATAGTTTGGGGCGCCTTCATATTCCAGCATTGTTGCTCCACATAACAACGGACCGTAGCAACCGTAGGTGTGCCCGGTAACCCATCCTATGTCGGCGGTGCACCAGAAAACATCTTCATCGTGTAGGTCGAAGTCCCATTTCGCTGTCCAGTATGCTTGTACTGCATATCCGCCTGTGTGGTGTTCAACTCCCTTTGGTTTGCCTGTTGTGCCGCTTGTGTAAAGGATGAATAGTACATCTTCGCTGTCCATGACTTCAGGTTCGCAGTAATCCTCTGCTTTTTCCATTAGTTCGTGCCACCAGTAGTCTCTGCCTTCAACCATGTTCACATTTATGCCCATTCGTTTGACAACCACGACTTTTTGTATGGAAGTTCCTTCAACTCCCTTGTCTGCTTCAGCCTTCAAGTTTACTTGTTTTCCCCGTCTGTAATATCCGTCCGCTGTTACGAGAACTTTGGCTTCCGCATCAATCATTCTTTCTTGTAGGGATTTGCCGCTGAATGCTGAGAAGACTACGCTGTGTATGGCTCCGATTCGGGCGCATGCAAGCATGGCTATTTGCACTTCTGGAATCATTGGCAAGTATATTCCGACTCTGTCGCCTTTTTTAACGCCGAAACTTTTGAGCACATTGGCAAATTTGTTGACTTCACGGTATAGGTCAAAATATGTGAGAACTCTTTCCTTCTCGTCTGGCGGTTCAGGCACCCATATTATTGCTGCCTTATTTCTTCTCCAAGTTTTCACGTGTCTGTCTAAAGCGTTGTAGGAAACGTTTAGTTTTCCATTGATAAACCATTTATAATATGGGGGTTCCCACCTGTATGTTTCATCCCACTCCTTAAACCATTCGATTCCTTCACGCGCAAGATTAGCCCAAAAAGCTACAGGGTCTTTCGCTGCCTCAGTGTAAATTGATTCATCGCTTACCCAAGCCTTCTTCTTAAGTTCGTCGGATGGCCAGAATACATTTTTTTTCTCTGGATCCTTCTTAACCCACGTAATTGGTTTGAACAACATGTTAATCACTCTAAATATTGTGCGGATTTCAGAAAATACGAAATTTTGCATATAAACTTTGCCTTCAGAACGTGTAAAACCTAACATGTAAGCGGCGTCTACCATTTTGAAAGAAAAGCATGTTTGATGTGCTATCTAACTTACTTGCTTGTGGGAAATAACGGTAAAACGGTCTTTCCGTAAACTTCATTTAACACTTCTGCTAACGCTGTGTATACCGCACTTAATCCGCAGATTACACCTTCAACTCCGGTTATGCGAGTGAAAACTTCTAAATCTGCTGGTGTTAGTGTTGTGTAGGCTAGAAGAGCAGATTTTGCCGCAAGTAGGAAGAAGAGTATTGCAAGGCTTACGAAAACGAATTGTAATGCGCGGTTGATTTTTAATGCTCCGAAGAACATGGCGAAGGTGAAGATGCCCCACATAAAGAAGTAGGCTGCCATGGCTCCGTCGGATGGTGATTGAATTCCAAAGAAGAAGTATTGTTTTGGCAACAAATTCAATAACACGAAAGACCACCAGAACAGACCGTAGGAGGTGAATGCGACGGTGCCGAAAGTGTTGCCTTTTCGGTATTCCATTACGCCAGTTATAACTTGAGCGAGTCCGCCATAGGCTAACCCCATGGCCAGAATCATGCTGTCTACAGGACCAAGTTGTGCGTTGTGGACGAAGTTAAGAAGAACTGTGGTTATACCGAATCCTAATAATCCTAGAGGTGCTGGGTTGGCTGTTTTTTCGCTCATTTATTGTGCTTCCTTTTTGAATTGTTATGAGCTTTATGATGCTATTTTAACGATATAAAAGCTTTTTGAAAAGTTTAGGTCCATTTCCAGATTTTTCTTCCATAGAAAACTTCTGGCAGTATTAGGAAGCCTGAGAGGGATATTGGTATTACAAGTGCCCAGTCTGTCAGAGTCATGGGGGCCGTGCCGAAAAGATATGTATAGGGTATTATCGCTGTCGCTATTGCAGAAATGACTACAGACAGTAATAGAAACTTGTTATTTGTAAATCCTACTTTGAAGGCGTTATGTTTTTCTGAGCGGCAGTTCCAAACGATTACTAGTTCTTGAAGCGTTGCTTGAACAAAAGCTAGACTTCGTGCCTCTTCTAAGGGTTCTCCCATGATGTAATAGGAGATGTAGAAAAGTACCGCTGTTCCTAAGAATTGCGTTACAAATGTAGCTAAAATGGATGCTATTCGTCCGTGTAATATGCCTTCTTGCGGATTTCTAGGCGGTCTTTTCATAACATCGTCTGCGGGCGGATCCATTGTCAAGGCTATAGCTGGACCGCCATCTGTTACAAGGTTTATCCACAAGATCATAGCTGCTGTTAGTGGAAGTTCCAAACCTAAAATCGCGAACGTGCCTATTATAACAAGTTCGTCGAAGTTGCATCTTAATAGGAAGAAGGAGAATTTGCGGATGTTGTCGTAGATTGTTCTGCCGCCTTCCACAGCATTCACAATTGTTGCAAAGTTGTCGTCAGCCAAAACAATGTCAGCTGCTTCTCGTGTAACATCTGTGCCTGTTATGCCCATGGCAACTCCGATGTCTGCCTGTTTAAGAGCTGGAGCATCGTTAACACCGTCACCTGTCATTGCCACTATGTGACCTTTCTTTTTCAACGCTTTAACTATTCGTATTTTATGCTCTGGCGCAACTCGTGCATAGACTGAAACCTTTTCCACTATCTTTTCAAATTCCTCATTACTCATAGCGTCAAGCTCAACGCCTGAAAGAACCATATCGCCTTTCAGTATGCCAAGTTCTTTAGCTATCGCAACAGCGGTTAGCTTGTGGTCGCCAGTTATCATAATTGTCTTTATTCCCGCTTCTTCACACTTTTTAACAGCTACTTTTGCTTCTTCTCTCGCTGGGTCAATCATACCCATTAAACCAACAAAAACTAAGTCGGATTCCAACTCATCCTCACTAAACTTTTTCACAGAAGAAGAATCAAGCTCTTTAAAGGCTACACCTAAAACGCGAAGGGCGTCGCTTGCCATCTTCTCGTTTATTTCAAGAATTTCCTTCCTCTTCTTGTTGCTTAGTTTCGCTATTTCTCCTCCAGCTATTATATGTGTACAGCGTTCAAGAACTACTTCTGGCGCACCTTTTACGTAAGCGAAAAGCTTGCCCTCAGAAGATTTGTGAACAGTTGTCATACGTTTTCTTTCAGAAGTGAAGGGCACCTCATGGACGCGGGGATATCTTTTCTCTAAAGTTTCTCTTGTCATTCCAGCCTTGGCAGCTGCAACTATTAATGCGCCTTCTGTTGTGTCTCCGATGATGTTTTTCCCGTCATATTGGGCGTTTGTACACAAGGTGGATGCTCCAAGAAGCAAGCGCAAGTCATCGTCGTTTTTAGGGTCTAAAGGCTTTCCGTCTAACAGAAATTCTCCCTTAGCTTCGTATCCCACGCCAGTAACGTCAATAATTTTGCCGCCCACGTAGATTTTTCGAACAGTCATCTCTCCTTTAGTTAGTGTACCTGTTTTGTCAGAGCAGATGACTGTGGTTGCGCCTAAGGTTTCCGCTGAGGCAAGCCTTCTAAGGATGGCGTTTCTTTTAGCAAGTTCTCTTGCACCTAAGGCAAGAGAAACAGTCACCACGGCTGGCAAGCCTTCTGGAACAGCAGAAACGGCCAAGGCAACGGCGGTCATAAACATGTCCACAATGTTTTCAAGTTGGGTGCCCTCGCGGATAATTTCCAAAAGGAAAACAACTGCGCACACAACTATAATTATTATTCCCAGCTTTTTTGCAAACCGTTCCAGCTTTTGTTTAAGCGGTGTTTCTTCTTCTTCTACAGCTTGCACCATTTCAGCAATTTTACCAAACTCAGTGCTCATCCCAGTGGCTACAACTACAGCTTTTCCTCTACCATAGGTTGTGTGAGTTCCCATGAAAACCATGTTTTTCCTATCAGCAACAGGCGTTTTCTCCTCCACAACCTCAACACTTTTGTTCACTGATGTGGATTCACCAGTTAAAGCAGCCTCTTCAGTCTTCAACTCTACAGTTTCAATAAGACGTGCATCCGCAGGTATGCGGTCACCAGCTTCAATAAGAATTACGTCGCCAGGCACAACCTCTCTTGCCGGAATAATCATTTCTTTTCCATCACGCAAAACCCTGGCGCGGGGTGCTGCAAGCTTTTTCATGGCTTCTATAGCTTTTTCTGAGCGGTATTCTTGAACGAAACCTACAATGGCGTTTAAAGCCACTATGGCTCCAATGGTTATGGCGTCAACATACTCGTCAAGCGCGCCATTATGCCCAGCAGTGGTACTTTTATACCATCCAATAACGACGGAAAGAACAATAGCAATCAAAAGCATTATTACAAAAATGTCCTTAAACTGGTTCAAAAATATCTGAAGGGGTGTTACCCGCCTTTTCTCTACAAGCTCGTTATACCCATACTTTTGAAGTCTCTCAGATGCCTCTTTGCTGGTTAACCCTTTATGGCCAACCTTAAGCTCTTTCATAACCTCTCTGATTTCCATGGCATGCCAATGCTTAGACATTTACAGCGCCCTTTTTAGTTCAAGACTAGCGTATTATTGCGGCATAGATTCCTTTTATCTTTTTCTCATAGGAAGAGGCATTATAACAATTAAGTTTATAAAAGGTTTTGTAAATCTAAAACTATCCGCATGTACTAAGAAGAAGTTTGTTTAGGAGAAGTGAACAGATGTTTGAAACGTGGTTAATAGCTCCCATTTCTGCTTTGGCCTCGCTTCTAACTGGACTCTATCTGTATCGGTACATAAATAAACAAGACAGTGGAACTCCGAAAATGCAAGAAATTTCTCATGCAATAAAAGAGGGAGCTAATGCCTTTTTAAGACGAGAATACACTATTTTGGCGATTTTCGTTTTGGTCGTGGCAACATTACTAGGAATATTTCTACCTAAACCAATATGGACAAGTGAAACCCCCCTCCAAAACATCAGCTTAGCCTTAGCATACATGTTCGGCGCTTTCTGCTCAGCCCTAGCAGGATACTTCGGGATGGATGTGGCAACAAGAGCTAACGCAAAAGCCGCCAATGCAGCTAGAGAAGGCCTTAACAAAGCGTTTCCCATAGGTTTTAGAGGCGGAGCAGTAATGGGTTTGTCTGTTGTTGGTTTCTCCTTACTTGGAATAAGTATAGTCTATGCCATCACAAGAGACCCGAACATTGTTCTGGGTTTCAGCTTCGGAGCCAGCGCTTTAGCCCTTTTCGCAAAAGCTGGTGGAGGAATCTACACAAAAACAGCAGACATAAGTGCAGATCTTGTAGGTAAAGTGGAACTTGGCATTCCCGAAGACGACCCGAGAAACCCAGCGGTAATTGCCGACAACGTGGGTGATAATGTAGGCGATGTTGCTGGAATGGGCGCCGACTTGGCGGATTCATATATTGCAAGCATAGTGGCTGTGATGATTCTTGGTCAAGCATTAGGTCACGTGGAAATCCCATTGGTTTTCGCTGGCTTAGGAGCAATCGCTGCTCTCATGGGTGTCGCAACTGTTAGAGTTGGAGAAAAAGGCAATCCAGGGAAAGCGTTAAACACTGGAACCTACCTGACTTGCATACTTTTCGCAGTTTTAACCTATTTAGCATCATGGTATCTTGGCTTTGACCTCAGATTGTGGGGAGCTGCTTTAGTTGGACTTACAGCCGGAGTTATTATAGGCATAACCTCCGATTACTTCACTTCCATAGATCGACCTCCAGCTCGAAAAACCGCGGAAGCTTCCCAGAGCGGGACAGCATTAAATATAATTACAGGCTTTTCGTATGGTTTGTACAGTGTTTTACCGCCGCTAGTTGGAATAGGAATTGCTTCAGTAATCGCCTACTATCTCTGCTATCCAATAGGCGTCAATGGACACGAGCTTGACTATGCACTCTTCGGCGTTGGCATGGCTGCCTTGGGAATGCTTTCAATAGTGGGAATGATAGTTGCTAGCGACGCTTACGGTCCAATTGTTGACAACGCTAAAGGGGTAGCGGAACAGTCAGGACTTGGAGAAGAAGTAATAGCAGTAACAGACAAGCTTGACGCTGCAGGTAACACTGCCAAAGCCATAACTAAGGGATTCGCTATAGGCGCCGCAGGTTTAACAGTCATAGCCTTGTTAGCAGCTTACCATACAACAGCAAGAGAAGCAGGCGTAAATGTGGTGTTTGACATGATGGATCCGCTGGTTCTATTAGGTGCCTTCATAGGAATAGCTATTCCACCAGTGTTTTCTGCTATGGTCATGCTGGGTGTTGGAAAAAACGCCAATAGAATGATCGAAGAGATCAGAAGACAGTTCAGAGAAATACCTGGATTAAAAGAGGGAAAGGAGGGCGTTAAACCTGACTACGCGAAATGCGTTGACATCGCCACTGTGGGAGCCTTAAAAGAGCTTTTGCCAGCCAGTACTCTAGCTATTGTTGTTACGCTGCTTGTCGGTTTCGTAGGCGGTATAAAAGCGCTGGGAGGATATCTTGCAGGCAGCATATTCTCTGGCTTACTCTTCGCTTTGTTAATGGCTAACGCTGGAGGTTTATGGGATAACGCCAAAAAATACATTGAAGCAGGGGCTCTAGGTGGTAAAGGTTCAGAAGCTCATAAGGCTGCAGTCGTAGGCGACACCGTGGGCGACCCCTTCAAAGACACCGCAGGGCCGTCACTGAATACTTTGATTTGCGTAATGTCGCTAGTTGCTTCATTGTTTGCTACGCTGATTGCGCAATACAACCTTCTACAGCTACTTGGTTTCGTATAACCACTCTTTTTACCAGATTCACCTGTTTTTTCTTATGGCGTGCATTATGTCGCTTCTTGTTATTATTCCTCTTAATAAACGTCTATCTCTTCTATCAACAACAAGAAGCCTTCCCACATTGTTTTTTGTCATTTTTTCGAAAGCTTCAGCAACAGAGTTTTCTGGAAAAATTGTAAGCAAATCCTTTGAACATATAGCCTCTATGGTCGTGCTGCTTCGCTTTTCTTTAGGAACTTTCATAGCGTCTTGCAACGTGACAATGCCTAAAACCTTGCC
>PIXZ01000019.1 GCA_003601605.1 Candidatus Bathyarchaeota archaeon | reverse complement strand
ATCATGAAAAATCTTGAAGATTCTGTGCGTTTGGCAAAAATTGTTATAAGCACAAAGTAGACACGTTAGATTTCCATTATTTCGCATTGAAGCTTTTTGATGATTTCTTCAGCTTTAGCAGGCTCCACCTTTAGAGTGTAGAGCCGCTTAGGCGTACGCAGCTTCAGCTTTACAACGTCTCTTGTTCTTTTTACCGCACAATATTCTGCCCGTTCACTCATTCTAACGAATTCTTCTGTGTCAAAGATTTCAGCTGGCATTTTCTAACCCACTTTAGGATAACTTTTGATTGGAACCGCACTTTTATCTGTTTTGGTGACAACAGTAATACTAAAACCTTTACGAATTTAGGTGAATGTTAGAGTGGATAAACATGTATGAAAAAAAGTTAGAAGGCATATTTATTCCCCATATAACGCCTTTCACTAAAAGCGGTGAATTAGACCTAGAAGCATTAAAAACATGTGTAAGATTTTGGCTGGACAATGGGGTTTCTGGACTTGTTACTTGTGGAAGTAACGGAGAAGCGCCTTACTTGTCAAGAGAAGAGCGAAAGAAAGTGATTAGCACAGTTGTTGATGAGGTTAATGGTAAAGCAATGGTTGTGGCTGGAACTGGAAGCATAAGCACCAGAGAAACCATAAAGTTCACTAAGGATGCAGAAGATATAGGTGCTGACGCAGCGTTAGTGGTGACACCTTTCTATTTCAGGCTTTCAGACAAGGAACTCATCCAACATTATAAAGCGTTAATGGAAGCAGTAAACATTCCCATAGTTCTTTACAACGTCCCAAAATTTACCAGCGTCCATTTAAAACCCGAGATTACAGCCCAACTGGTTCGCGAACACTCAAACATTATTGGAGTTAAAGATAGTGGCAGTGACATAGCAGCTATTAAGGAAACAATAAGGCTTGTTGGAGACAAAATTTCGGTTTTAGCTGGAACCGCAGATTTAACATTGCCAACGTTAAAAATTGGAGGAAAAGGCGCTGTAATAGCCGTTGCAAACGTATTCCCCAGAATATGCTTAGATTTATACAAAGCCTTTAAACATGGAGAACTGGAAAAAGCCGAAAAACTTCAAAAGCAAATAACCCACATAAACGAGGTTCTAGTCAAGAAACACGGTCAACTTTCAGCTATAAAAGAAGCTATAAACATTTTAGGCTTGCCTGCAGGCTACCCACGAAGACCCTCTCTACCATTAGAGGAATCGGAAAGAAAAGAAATTAGAAACTTCATAGAAGGCATGCAAGCTCTTTTTGGTGGGCCGGACCGGATTTGAACCGGTGACCTTCCGCACGTCAAGCGGATGTCCTAACCGAGCTAGACTACCGGCCCTCATATTTTCTAGTTTGTTTTCATTGTTTAGCCCCTAAATTAAGGTTTTCTGTGTTGATGCTTTTTACTTTTGTTTTGTGTATAAATTTCTCATGTTCGCCTATCAAGGCTTTTTGATGTAGCATCATTTGATTTTTCTAAAAATGTTGCTGTTGGTCAAACATGTTGTGTAAAAGCTTAAGT
Source organism: Candidatus Bathyarchaeota archaeon (assembly GCA_003601605.1). Taxonomy (GTDB): domain Archaea; phylum Thermoproteota; class Bathyarchaeia; order Bathyarchaeales; family Bathycorpusculaceae; genus PIXZ01. The sequence goes on along the minus strand of PIXZ01000019.1, from coordinate 14,109 downwards.
AATCATGTAGTCGTCTTTTAATTGGAGCAGCATTGAAATTTCTTAATCTTTCTTTCAAAAAATTAGTGTTGTTTATAGCCTTTATGTTATTGTTGAGTGTGATCGCTCTTTCAGAAGGGATAGGTTACAACGCTAATGAAATCACTGTTGAAACCGAACATGTTGTTCCACGTGTTCATGATTTATTTGGTCCTGGTCCTGAAACTGGAGTGGGAGGGATTAATTACACATGCACTGTTAACGTTACTCTTAATCCTTTATTATATCCGTTAAGTTACTTATTTGGAAATGGGCAGATATCACACACCTTTACAGTGTTTGATGGTCCTATACTTTACGCTGGTAAAAGATACGAAGTAATTAGCAGCACTAAGTTCGGGGCGGTATTTCCAGAGATGTGCAGAAATTTGTTGTATTATTTGATTGTTGCTACTGTTGTTATATTTTCGACAGAAAAGTTACTAAAATTGCAAAATCATAGAGCATTTTTACAGAATGGTTATTAGTGAAATTCGCCTTTTAAAATATTTGTTAGTGGGAGATTACAAGTTGGTCGGAAAATCTGTTCATGAGAAAATATTTGTGTTACTACTAATAAGCGTGTTAACTTTGGCGTTTAACATGCGACTAGGCTATGTGTATTCTTCATCAAATTTGTCCAGCGACGGTACTTTAGTATATGTGAATCCTGAAAAAATAACAGGCAACCTAAACGATATCTTCACTATCGATATTGTTGTGTTTAATGTTACAGATCTTTACGGTGTAGACATCCTGTTCAGCTGGGACCCTACGATACTTGAGTATGTGAGCCACACGGCGAAAATCCCGGTGGAGGACTATCCCGACGGAATACTCCACGAGCCTGGATTTATCATTAAGGATGATGTTGATGTTACGGAAGGCACGTATTGGCTAGCCTACGCGAGCATGTCCCCAGCAGAACCGTTTAACGGCACAGGTATAGCGTTCAATATGACGTTTAGGATTGTCAGCTTAAGCGGAGCTTGCATTTTAGACATAGTTGAGGCTGCCCTTTCCGATGGTGGTGGCAATCCTATAGCAGTGGAAATCAAAGATGGGCTTTTTACACCCGCAGGTGCTCCTATAGCCAGATTTTCATGGTGGCCTGAAATAGGTGTCGTAGAAAAACCAGTAATTTTCAATGCTTCTGAAAGCTATGATCCTGACGGCACTATAGTGATGTATTTCTGGGATTTCGGAGATGGATATGCTATGAGTACTACTAATCCTGTAATTGCTCACACCTTTAACCACACGTTAATTTCCAAAACATATACCGTGTCACTTATCGTTGAAGACGATTCAGGAACTAACAGCTCTAAAACAACCCATTCGGTTGCTATCGTGAAATCTAGAAACATAGCAGTCCAAAATGTGGAATTGACTCCCACTTTTATAACGATGGTGGGTAGCAACATAACAATCAACGTTACTGTTGAAAACAAAGGATATGCTGAAGAAATCTTCACCTTGGCCATATACTACAACACATCCTCAACCTCATGGACGCTTATCGATGCAAGAAACTTCACCCTCAAAGGCGCATATAGATTCACCTTTGAATGGAACACTGCAGGCGTAGAACCAGAAAAATACTATGTGATAAAGGCTAACACCACAGCAGTACCTTACGAAGAAAACCTAACTGACAACACGATATTTTCAGACCCTATATTTATCACAACAATAGAGATACACGACTTGGCAATTAAAAATTTAGACGTTAAGCCCTGCTATTGGGGAAGAACGTTCTGGCCTCCAGTTATTCTCGGAGAAAACGTAACATTTGCGGTTGCAATAGTAAACAATGGATCTGTATTTGAACAAAATTTTATCGTAACTCTTCATGCAAATAATTCTTTGATAAAGAATTGGAAATTTTCAGAAGGCATATCACCTGGTGCCGCAATATGGTTAACATTTGAGTGGGATGATATTTCAAAGGTTGGAATATACGACATAGTTGCGTCTGTTTTTGTAGCTGATGACATTAACCTAACTAACAATTACTTCCAAACACAGATGCAGGTTATAGCACCTCCCTTGCTCAACATAACTTGTACGCCTTTAAACCCGCATTTGAACGAAAACGTCACCTTGGACGCTTCCAACAGCATCCACAGAGACCCTCAAGGGGTGATATTGGACTATGCATGGGCATTGTATGAACCAGGAACCACTCCGGGCATCGATTCTCCAACCGCTAGGCTGAATGGCATAAATGTTTCATACAACTTCACCAAACAAGGTGACTGGACAATCGTCCTAACAGTAAAAGACAACTACAACATGATGTATAATGTAAGAAGACCTTTAACCGCAAATTACGCAATACAATTGACTGTCAATGTTATGAGCATCATTGGCGATGTAAACGGCGACAGCAAAGTCACTATTGAAGACGTTGTTTTAGCAGCAAGTCAATTTATGCTAACGCCAGATGACCCTACCTACGATCCAACAATAGTTGAAATGGCAGATATTGCCCCACTCTACAATGGAATAATAGATATCTTTGATCTGATAACTATAATAGCACACTACGGAGAGACACGTCCATAACAAAGATTTATGAAATAATGGAATAAACGGCAATCCATACAGATACACCTACCTGTACTTCACTTACAACCACAGCACGCAAACAGTTACAATCAAAGGAACATATGTTACACCAGAATCTTCATCAACCATGCTCTTACTTACATTCCCATTATTGATGACAATTCCCTTAATTATAGCAAAAAGAAAGTACTTCAAGAAAGCGAAAAATTACGGACATGTTTGTCCGTAGTGAGCGGCTATTGTTATGAGATCGAATATGTCTATTTCATCGTATTGTAATGTATAGTTTGCGTTTGGATTTCAGTTCGGATCTCCTTCCTTTGTACAATAGCTTGAAGTAGCCTCGACAATAATCTCGTGTATACTAACAATTCTGGCTTATCAAAATTCAAGTTTCTCTGAACGGTTTGGTCAAACTTAACATTTTTGTTTAAAATTTTTATTGTTTTAGTATGAAAAGTTTTTTATTCAGATTCTGAAGCAAACATAATATTCTGTGGTGAACAGTTGAATGATGCGGGTTATTGATACTGTGTTTGTAAGAGAGAATTTGCGGTTGTTGAAGTTGAAGGCTAAGAGACGTGGTGTCTGGTTTAAGGCGCTGAGCCAGCTAGACCGCGCACTGATTAATTTGACGATAAAGGTTATTGATAAAGTGCAAAGTCTAAGGTTGGTAAAAGCGTTGCATGAAGTTTTAAAGAAAATGGAAGAGGCTCTTAAAAACAAAATTTATCAAGCCATATGTCGGGTTGGTTTCCCCCTTGCTCGCAAGATTAGTTTGCTTGCCAAAAAGTGGGGTAATCCTTCCGCTGATAGTTGGATGTCAGACTTGTCTTTTGCAAGTTTTCTTGCAATAATGTATGTTAACAGTAGCCAGCATGCCCCGTCAGCGGCGCGTGTTTAGGCAAAAGAAGAGATAAAATGCCTTGTTAAATATAGCGTATACAGTTTTAATCTGCGTATTTTTCATCGTCTTAGGCTGGTCGCTTTATAATCTACCTATTTTGGCTGTGGGCGTTAGGAATCTGCGACTGAGCAGAAAGAAGCGTCGTGGAAAGTTATTGAATGAGGGGAAATTGCCCACTTTCTCAATTATTGTACCCGTTAAAAATGAGGAGAAGGTGATAAGTAGGCTGTTTACTGCTTTGTTGAAGCTGAATTATCCGAAGGATAAGATGGATATAATTGTTGTTGAGGATGGTTCAACGGATAAGACATTGGACATTTGCATGGGATATGCAAAAGAAAATGGCAACATTATAAAGGTTGTTCGTAAGCCTTTTTCTGATGGTAAGCCTTCAGCCCTCAATTATGGGATAAGACATGCTAAGGGTGAAATTGTGGGAATTTTTGACGCGGACAGCGTTCCAGACCCAGATGCTTTGATTAATGTTTCTAAATATTTTGAAGACTGTAGGGTTGCTGCTGTTCAAGGACGAACATTATCGATTAACTCGGATGAGAACATGTTAACTAAATTCATTTCTTACGAGGAAGCTGTTTGGTGTGAGACATACTTGCGAGGCAAAGACGTTTTAGACCTGTTTGTCCACTTGAAGGGGAACTGCCAGTTCTTTAGGCGAGATGTCTTGGAAAAGTTTGGAGGGTTCGACGAGGATGCCTTGTCAGAGGATATGGAGATGTCAGCAAGGCTTACGGAAAAAGGCTACAAGATTAGGTATGCACCTGACGTTCACGCGTGGCAGGAAAGCCCTGCAGATTTGAAGCAGCTGTTTAGGCAGCGCACGAGGTGGTTTAGGGGCACGATAGAGGTTGCCTTGAAATATGGTAGGCTTATGACCAAGTTTAGCAGAAAGAGCTTTGATGCTGAAACAACGCTGTTTGGACCATTTATTTTGATTGCTTCTTTAGCGACTTACGTTGCTGGATTTTGTTCTTTCTTTTTGTCTTTTCAGTTTGATGTTTTGTGGGGGGCTATGGTTCAGTTAATGACTTTGATATGTACGTTGACGATTTTTGTTTGCGGCTTGGCTTTAGTTTACGTTTCGAAACCTAGGAGGGCGGCGAATTTGCTTTGGCTTCCTTTCATTTACTTTTACTGGAGTTTACAAGCGTTTATTGCTTTTTACGCGATGTTATTGATTTTGTTGCGGCGGTCAAGGAGATGGAATAAAACTGAGAAGAGAGGCGTTGTAAACAATAAGAATTTGTTAAATGTTTGTGATGTTTGTTAGAGTGAAGGCTGTTTCGAGTTTGCAGTTTTCTGATAGGAAATGTATAGTGTTGCTTTTCTTCGCTGGGTTTGCTGTAAGGCTTGTTCCTGAACTGTTGGCTTTATCCCATCCGATAGGTTTTGACACGATTTATTATGCTGCTGTAATGAAGGACGGCGTGGTCTGGCCTCATTGGAGCACGTTCTTTACGCGGTCTTGGCTTTTCCCAGCAATCTCGGTTTCGCTTTACAAGGTTTTTGGTGGCGACCCGTTTATATTGCTGAAGGTTTTGGCTCCCTTGCTTTATGGGTTAAATGTCGCTGGAGTGTTTTGGTTTGCTAGAAAAATGTTAGGTTGGAGTGTTCACGCTGCTGTGTTGGCTGGGTTGTTTTTTGCTTTTCAGTTAGCTTCTTTGAGGATTAGTTGGGATTTGCTTAGAAATACGCTTGGGCTTGGCCTTTTGCTGTTCACTCTGCCTTTTATCAGGAGCCTTGGTTCTAGACGGAGTTTTGCATGCTTTGTTTTGTTTTCGTTGTTAACTGTTTTTGCCCATGAGTATGCAGCTGTGACTTTGGCTGTTGCGGTGTTAGGTTTGGTTTTCTGGCGCTTTGTTAGGAGTAAACATTTTTCTGTTGAGAGTAGGCGTTTGCTTGCTGGTTTTTCTCCTGCTTTGGCTGTTTTTTTGGCTGGTGTTTGTTTGAGGATTTTTCCAGTTCGTTACGTGGTTGAGAGTAATGTCATAAATGCTGGTGATGCTGTTAATCCCCGTCCTTTCGGTTTGTTCTTTTTGGTGGACTATTTGAATGTTCGGTCTACGGTGGATTGGTATGCTGGTTATTGGGATTTGGTTTTGAGCGTGGTTGTGCTTTTTGCCTTGCTGTATCTGCCTTACTTGTTTTTGGTTTGGAAAGGGTTTTTTAGGCATGAGGTGTTGGATGTTTGGGTTGGGCTTTTGCTTGTTGGAGCTTTCGGCTGTTTGGTTGTTCCTTTTTGTGCTTTGGAGTATTGGCATAGGTGGATGTTTATGCTTGTTTATCCTTTCACGTTTTATGCGGTTAGTGGATTGAAGGTTTTTCTGGGAAGCTATAATGGTGGGAGTTTTGGGTTTGATTTGAAGTTTTTGGATGGGAAAGTTAGGGGTATGCTTCTCTTGACGGTTTTATTAGGCGGAGTTTATTTGGCTACGCCTGTTTTGATGTTTGTTTCTGGTTTTAGCGTAGGTTCTCTTCCTGTGGTTTACCCTTATTTTTCAACTTCTCCAACGGTTCCATATGAGGATGTTGATGGTGTGGTTGAGGCTATGGAGTGGCTTAACAGAAATATGGATGACAACTCTTGTGTGGTTTTGCAGCATGCCTTTTTGTGGTGGGGAAAGTTGTACTTAGATGATTCTCATAAGATTGTACACTTCGAGTATGACGTTGATTTTGCTGTGAATACTGCTTTGAACTATAGCTCTAGCTCAGTGTATTTTGTCTGGTGGAACCAGCCCATTGGATGGTATGGCGTAACCGTTCCAGGCTATTTCACGCGGTTAATGGATTTTGGAAGAATATCAGTTTACAAGTGTACGCATGTTTGAGAGTGCTATTGTCCTTGACGAAGCTGGATTTATTGGAAACTATCTGAAAAGGAGGGATTGTCCGCAAGCGAAAATTTCATTCGAAAATATATGGCAAAATCACTGAACACAAAATTCTGAAGCACGTACGTACTAATTGTTTATGGTTTTCTGTGTAATTCAACTAAGTTAGACTTCATTATTTAGAATTCGATTCAAAATTTATATTAAATTTTAAGTTTGCCCCCCCGTTCATAACTAATTTTAGGAGTCTAGATTATGAGAAAAAGAAGGCGTATTTCTCTGGCTATCTGCCTCTTTTCTATTATTCCACTGTTTTCATGCTATTTTGTGCAGACATGTAATACTGCCATTGCTGTTGGCACAAGTCTTTCAGCAGAACCATCATCTTTTACAATGCCCTTGGGAACCTCGGCGCAATCACTCATAAATGTCAGCGCAAAAGGCAACCCAGCGCCTTTGCTTGTTAATCTATCAGCTTCTTCGATCACCGGGGTCTCTACAAACTTTAACCCTCAACAAGTAATAATCCAACCAAGCTCAGGAGAATGGAACTCCAACCAATCTATACTAACAATCACCGTAAGTCACGCTGCAAATCCGGGGGTCTACACGTTAACCGTATACGCAGATTTCGGAGTAATCATTCAAAATGTTAACATTACATTAACGATTGAGAGCGGTGGATATGAAAATGTGGCTGTTGGCGGGCATGTAGTAGATTCCAACATGTTAGAAATAACTACTGGAATAATTATGTTGGTGGTTGCTGTACTTATCACAGTTTCCATAATTAAATATGGCAAAAAACATTGCATATAGACTGTTTTCTGTGAGTGACATGTTTCATTCCGTGAAAATTTCCACCGCCAATAAAAAGACCCAAGGAATCAGAAAAGAGGTATATGCTTGCAAAAAAAGAATCCGAGTGATATCCACTATAATCACTTTAGTAATCGTTTTTTCCTTAATAGTTTTAGTCATATACTGTCTAGCGAGTTATTTCAGCGGCTTTAACTCTGCAACTAACGAAAACGATAGCGTTACCAGTGATAACTCGTTCAGAGCAGCCCTTATTGACGCCTTGTACAGCACGCACCCGAACGAAGAATTCACAAAATCATTTAACAAAACTTTAAGTGATGCCGGATTCGAAGTTGACATTTTTCAAGGAACACAAGTAACCGTAGATTTCCTAAAGAAATTGCCCAAGGGATACAAATTAATTATTTTAAGAATGCACAGTGCATTGGGAAGTAACAATCAGCTCTACCTTTTCACCGCGGAGCCATATTCTGTGGGAAAGTACGCGCAAGAGCAGTATTTCCAGCTGGTGAAAGAGGCTTACGCGACAGAAAATTCCCAACCAGTATTCGCCGTGAACTGGGCTTTCATAAAAAGATGTATGACAGGAAAATTTAACGGAACGCTAGTTGTGATGATGGGATGTGATGGGACTCTTGATCAACTGATAATTGAAGAGTTCCTAAATCAAGGCGCCGTAGGATACGTAGCTTGGAATGGACCGGTTTCACTGTCACATTCAGATGAGGCGATTTTATACTTAACTCACCTTTTATACATAGAAAAAATGCCTTTAAAAGAGGCTGTTGAAAAAACTAATAGCCAAATAGGTGAAGATCCAAACTGGGGCTGCATCCTCGAGTTGTATGTTCCCCAATGACTGCCGCATCAGATCTGCGACAGCATAAAAGCGCATCTAAAAGCATAATTCAAGTTCACGAGTAAAACAAGCAATATCACCAAAATTTTTATTGTTAACATTCTGCCAGATTCAAAAACTTTTTGAACAACACTGCCTATACTAGCTAAGCCTACTGCCTCAAAGATTGGCAAAGGAAGGTTAAGCAATATCCGACTTTTTATCACCCAACCTGAACCTAAAACAAAAAAGGTACAAGAAGCTAATAGCCAAGAAGTCAAATAACGATTTACGGGTTTATCATCTAAAACCGTGGTGAATGCGCCTAAAACTGCTAGAAATAGTGCTAGTGGATTTACAAAAAAACCATACATTGTGTGTAGAAAAGTGTACATTAAATCCTCCCAGAGAAATACTAATGCACCCATCGAAACAGTTTCTTGAGCAAAGTTTACAGTCTCAAAATCTCCAACCACCCGTCCCAACACATAATTTCTCGTAACTCCAGCCAAAACATTAACCAGAATTACAATTAGTAGATATCTGCTTTCAAAGCGAGATTCTCCCAATCTTTCTCTCTTAAAGATTATCGTGATAATTAGGTAAGTAAAAAGCACCCCTATAGCCATCCCCCAAGTCCAAGAATGGGTAAAAAGCAGAGAAACCGAAAGCAAAATCGCAGCTATCATTCTTAAATGCGATTTTCTTCTAACAGAGCCAAAAAATAAGCCCATAAACAAATACAATTCTATAAGCGCCATCCAATTCGAAAGAAAAAAACCGTACAATCCAACCAGAATGTGAAAAGAAGAAACAGATAAAAACGAAGCTAATAACGGCATGCAGCTTTGGCTGTTCACTTCTTTCATGAAAAAATACACGGCCAAAACCAGAACTGGACCTAAAACTACGGGTGAAAACTGGACGACGGTTAATGCTGATAAACCACTAACACATTTTGCAACATGTAAAATTAACAGGCTTAATGGGCGATCTGGATGTGTAAAGAAAAAGTTTGCAAGAACCGACAAAAAATCATCGCTAGCAGACTTCGTTAAAGATTCTTCATAAAATGGGGCATCAACGCCTATTGGACGCGTATCCACGTTTAATCCTAGCATGTACGGATAGACTGTGACAAGTAAGGAAAGAGTAATTGAGCACGTGAGAAAAAGCAGAGACAAAAGTTTCTTGTAATAAGTGTTGTCCAGACTGTTGCGGCGTTGATTGAATAGGATGATGCGGAGACGCTTTAAAATGAGGGAAACATACGGAAAAGGTAGTTTGGCAATCCATGAGAATAAAAATAGAATTGTGAAAATTGGAGCAAGACAGCCAGTTAGAAGGAACATCTTTGTTTCTAAATCCACCAAATATTTGCATGTCCCTTCTTGGCTTAGTGTTGGAAGGAAGGGAAAAATAAACCAGCAAGTTAAGGCTGAGAATACTACGATGACTAAAATTAAGATTAAGTATACTGCAGCGAGGGAGACTGCCTTTTTCCTGCTCATTGTAGAAAAGGGTTGAGGAATCGTCAGAAACCAAGCCAAAATGATGAAGCTGGTCAGAATTATTAGCAGGTCGGTTATCTGTGTAAAAACAAAGTAGCTTGCAAACATGTAAATTGTATACAGTAAAACAAGGGATATTTTCCGAGATTTTGTTGTTATGTAAACCATTGTTAAAAAGTTTAGAAAGTAGACTATGTTTCGGTCTGCTGATGCGTTTATAAACTCGAAATATAAGCCGACGTTGCTTTCAACGGTTAAGTTGATGAGTATGTTGATTAGATGCGCGGATGCTAAGCAGAAGTACAAGGCAACTAAACACAAGTAGAAGTTAATTGCGATTTTTTGTATTGTAACTGGGCTCTTGAATCGGTTGTTGTTTTCCATTTTGTTTTCACTGTATCTGCGCAGAAACTATTGATGCTCGATTCTTATTGATAATTAAGAAGAACTTGGAATCGAATTCTGAAAAATCAAGAGTGTTTAAAAGTTTTTCTTAAAATAAAAAGGTTGTGAGAAGCTATGCTAAAAGCACTGAAAACAATTGCTTTTCTAACTGCGTTGTTCATGTTTTTATTTACAGGTAAAGTTTGGGCGACACCAGACGGGTATGAGGTTGAGACGGTTGGAGGGACGCTGAATCCAGTAAACTTTATGTCTGTATTTTTGGTGCCAGTTTTAGCGGTGATTGGTATTTTCGGTGTTCTGCTTCTAATAGGATTCGTTCACATTGAAGCTGACGCGGAAGAGAAAAATAACAACCATGTTGAAAGCGACAACTAAACTTCATACTTGTGTAAACAGATACTAACTAGCAACTTTTATTTTTCTAAAGAGCGAAAACCTTATCTTTAAAGAACAAAAACTTAAAGAAATTTATATGGTGTAACCAATGATTGTCGCCTTGGGCAAGCAATTACTTTGCAGAACAGAATTGGAGAAGATTAAAAAGAGAGCCCTTCGACGTGGAATTTGGTTCAAAGTTTTGTCAAAAATTGAAAGAATCCAAGTTGATCTCACCATAAAAGTAGTGAAAGTTGTCAAAAGTATCATTCTATCCAAAGTTTTACATTCAATAGTAAAGAAGCTGCTTAACGCTATGGAAAGCCGAGTTGCACGTTTGATGAAAGAAGTTGGAAGAACTCTTGTACGTAAAATAAGTGAAATTGGCGTTAAGTTAGGATGTAAATCAGCTAAGAGCTGGATTAACGACGAGGGTTTTATCAAATTTTCGACTATAATGTACATGAACACTCCGAAATTGTACAAAGTGTAGTGTGAAGCAGGAAGAAACTAACGCTGTTCGGGAAATTGTAAACTTTCCATCTTAACCGTCGAGAAATGTGCGAGCCAAGATATAGTGGATGAAGCTTTGAAAAGCGTTGAGCACGTGTTCCATTTGGCGCCATTACAAGTGTGCCGTATTCTATTAGGAAAACGCGGGGTTACCTGTGAGATAGGCATAGATGGGACGAAGAACCTTTTGAAAGTTGGAAATCGTGGTTTGAGCAAATGGGCAAAAGTTTTATAATGTCACATAGGGTAAAACGTTAGTTTGTTTTGGATTACATGTTTCGGTGATGTTTCTTGGTTGAATCTTTGGGATCCGAAGAAGTGAGTGGTGCTGTGAAGGCTTTTGTAGCGCAGCCTTTCGTTGTTGTGGGGGTTCCAGCGTTTAATGAGGAGCGTACGATTGCGCGGGTTGTTTTGGAGGCGCAGAGGTATGCGGGTAAGGTTGTTGTTTGTGATGATGGTTCAACGGATATGACGGGGGAGATTGCGGAGAGGCTTGGGGCTGAGGTTATTAGGCACGGTAGACGTTTGGGTTATGGCGCTGCAGTTCAGAGTTTGTTTAGGCGTGCACGGGAGTTTGAGGCTGATGTTTTGGTTATTTTGGATGGTGATGGTCAGCATGATCCCCGCGAGATTCCTAGTGTTGTGAGGGCTGTTGTTGAGGAAGGCGCGGACATCGCTATTGGCAGTAGGTTTGTTAAAGAAGGTTTGGCCCGCAGGATGCCTTGGTATAGGCGGGCTGGTGTGCGTTTTATTACGAGGCTTGTGAATAATTCGGCTAAGCACGGCGTGAAAGATGCGCAGAGTGGTTTTAGGGCTTATAGTCGTAGAGCCTTAGAGACTTTGGATTTAACTGAGAAGGGTATGGGTGTGAGTGTTGAAATTTTGCTTGAGGCGCGGAAGCACGGCTTGAAGGTTAGGGAGGTTCCGGCTTCCTGTCATTACGGGGGAGATGTGGAGAATTCTACCCATAATCCGGTTAGGCATGGGGTTGAGGTTGTTATGTCTATTGTGCGGCGTGTTGTTGAGGAGCGGCCGCTGGTTTATCTTGGAGTGCCTGGAATGTTATGCTTGGTTGTTGGCATATTTTTTGGAGTTTGGATGCTACAGATCTACGCTGTTGAGCATCGGATAGTGACAAATATAGCGTTAGCGGCAATGGCCTTCACACTGATAGGGTTCTTCGCGTTGTCAACAGCCATAACATTATATGCGATTTCAAGGCTTGCGGAAAAGACGAATGGGAAGGAGTAGAAGTGTTGGAAATTGAGGTTGTTAAGGTTCGTGGATATTGTCCAGTGTATAAGGTTGGTGACAAGATGGTGATCGATGATCCTGAGATAGTGTTGGAGAAGACCGATGCCTTGTGCGTGCATGCTCTTTCTTCATTGTTACATTATGTTTTGATTTTGGATAGAGGGGGGAATCCTGTTGAGTTGGGATTGACGAAGCCTGAGGATAGAGAAAGTGCATATATTCAGTGTCTGGATCCTGGGGAACCTTACACGAATGGTGGAACTGTTGTTTTCAGAGTGAAACGAGTTGAAAAGGGAGAGAAGTAGAAGTGAAGAGATCAAGCACTAAAGTTTTGGTCACTGGTGGTCGCGGTTTTATCGGTTCAAACTTAGTTCGTGAGCTTGAGAAAAGGGGTTACGAGGTTTGGGTATGTGACCTCATGCACTGCGAGATGGATAATTACGTGCGCTGTGATGTGAGTAAGTTCAGACAGGTAGAGCGATTATTTGAGGGGCAGAGTTTTGACTATGTTTACCATGCAGCGGCTGAGTATGGAAGGTGGAACGGTGAGGATTACTACGAGAATTTGTGGATGACGAACGCCGTGGGCACTAAAAACATTTTGAGGATGCAAGAGAAGAAAGGTTTTCGAATGATATTTTTCGGAAGCGCCGAAGTTTACGGTGATTATGACGGTGTGATGAGTGAGGATGTTATGGATCAGGTGCCTATTAAGCAGATGAATGATTACGCTATTGTTAAGTGGGTTAATGAGTTGCAGATTATGAATTCTGCGGCTATGTTTGGAACTGAGACTGTGAGGGTTAGGCTTTTCAACGTTTATGGTCCTGGGGAGCATTATACGCCTTACCGTGGGTGGATACCTAAGTTTATTTATAAGGCTATGCACGATGAGCCTTACACGGTTTATCTGGGACATAAGCGAACATTAGAGTATGTGGGCGATATTTGCAGGACACTTGCGAACATTATTGACAACTTCAAGGCTGGCGAGGTTTACAATTTAGGTGGGGACGAACACTATGAGATTAAGTATGTCTCCGATTTAATTTTGAGGCTTCTTGGGAAGGATGATTCTAAAGTAGCTTATAAGGAAAGTGAGCCTTTTACGACGAGGGTTAAAACGCCTGATTCTTCGAAAGCGAAGAAGGATTTAGGTTTTAAATTGACGGTGCCGTTGGAGGAAGGAATGAGAAGAACGGTGGAATGGTTCAAAAAGTTGTATGGAACCCGCTAAAACTATGTTGGATTCGGAGATTTAACATATGAGAACGGAAAATGTCTTGGATCATTATGCTGGCAAGAGGATTTTGGTAACTGGTGGAAGCGGCTGTATAGGGAGTAATTTGGTAAAGACGCTTTTGAAGGCGGAGTCTGAGCCTGAGCGGATTGTGGTTATTGATGACCTTTCCGCTTCTTATGAGTGGAATTTGCCGAAGGATCCTAGAGTGTACTTTGTTAAGGGTAGCATCCTTGATGAGGAGAGGATGAAGAGGGCCTTCAGCTTTAAACCTCATTATGTTTTTCATTTAGCTGCACATTTCGCAAATCAAAACAGCGTGGATCATCCTGAAACCGACTTGATGGTTAACGCCCTTGGAACATTGAAGGTTCTTGAATATGCGAACTTGGTTGGTGTTGAAAGGTTTGTTTTCGCCTCTTCAGGCTGTTCCGTTTACGGTAACAAGGCTCCTATGCCCTTGAGAGAAGATTTTGTTTCTTTGCGTCTGGATACTCCCTACCAGATCAACAAGTTGGTGGGCGAGTTGTACTGTAACTACTTCCATGATTATTATGGGCTTCCAGTTGCTATAGCCAGATATTTCAATGTTTATGGTCCTGGTGAGGTGCCAGGAAAGTATAGGAATGTTATTCCGAATTTTATTTGGTGGGCTTTGCATAAGCAGCCTTTGCCTATTACTGGAACTGGTGAGGAGACGAGGGATTTCACTTTTGTTGAGGATATTGTTGATGGGACGCTTAGGATGGGAGTTGTGAAAGAAGCGGTTGGTGAAGCGATTAATTTGGCTTCTGAGACTGAGA